>CAJJMF010000067.1 GCA_905192805.1 uncultured Sutterella sp.
TGACCGAGGTTTTAATTCACTCAAATCATCTTAGTCTTTTTGCTCAGATGGCAAAGCGAAAACTACAAACTGAAACACTTATATTAAGAAAAATATCCTTAAAATTACCTGTTTTTTAGGATATTTAGTGCCACGCAGAACGTCCTCCCCTGTCCGATGGTAAAAAAACAAAAAGAGCAAATTTCGTACAATTATTAGTAAACACTGTATTCGTGGAGTATTGGCAAATAGTTACTTTTCTTGTGTTTTTCTGTTTTCGAGCATGGCACAGTGATTCCCCTCTTAAAATCGCTCGAAAATCCTGAGATTTCGAGTACTCATGCTAAAATATAAGGATATTTCTCCATGGCGGAATAGCTATGACTCCCTATACTCAACTCATTGTCCTCTTTGTTTTGATCTTTCTTAGTGCCTTCTTGAGCTGCTCCGAAATTTCGCTGGCCGCAGCTCGCCGTGCGCGCCTGCAAGTATTGGCCGAGGAAGGGGATCGACGAGCGCAGCTTGTGATCAATTTGCAAGAGCACCCTGGACAATTCTTCTCAGCGATTCAACTCGGCAATAATGCCGTGGCGTTGTTAGGTGGTATTGTCGGAGATGCAGCCTTTTCACCCTTCTTCACGTGGTGCTTCGAACAGATTTTGCCGCCCGATATTGTTGCCAATGTCGGATTTATTCTGTCGTTCACCTTAGCTACCTTGCTATTCGTGATTTTTGCGGACCTGTTACCCAAACGTCTGGCAGTGGCCCGTCCTGAGGCCGCTGCGATGGCCTTAGTGCGTCCCTTACGTTTTGTGATTAGCATCCTGCGTCCGCTTGTCTATGTTCTTGAACACCTTTCTGACTCGCTGATGCGTAGTATTGGCTTTCCTACCAAACGCCAAGACACGATCACGCCTGAGGATATTTTGGCGAGTGTCGGTGCAGGCGCTGCTGCCGGTGTGATTGCTCCCCAAGAAGAGGCCGTGATTCAAAACGTATTCGACCTCGAAAGCCGTCTTGTTACATCCGCAATGACTCCCCGTGAAGATATTCTCTTTTTCACGCTGGACGAATCGGAAGAAAACATTCGCGCCAAAATTACGTCGGTACCCTATAACCGCTTTGTTGTGGTCGATAAAAACCTTGACCATGCCATCGGTTATGTGGATTCGAAGCATATTCTGAAGCAAGTGCTCGAAGGTAAGCATATCTCGCTCAAAGAGCAAGGTATCGTGCAGACCTGTCCCTTTATCCCGGATAGTTTGACACTCTCCGAAGTGCTGGACGTGTTCCAACGTGCAGGGGCGGACTTTGCCGTCATTATCAACGAGTATGCTTTGGTCGTTGGGGTTATCACCTTGAATGATGTTATGTCTACGGTCATGGGTGATTTGGTCACGACGCCCGATGAGCTACAAATCATTGATCGTGAAGACGGCTCTTGGTTAGTCGATGGCTCTACCCCCATTGATGATCTGGAACACGCGCTCGATATCGATGAGTTCCCAGAAGACTCCAGCTACGAAACCGTAGCGGGCTTCATGATGTACATGCTAAGAAAAATTCCGAAACGTACCGATAAGGTCACTTGGCACGGGTATACATTCGAAGTCCTCGACGTAGACAACAACCGAATTGACCAAATCTTCGTTACGAAGAATCCCAATGCCAACGAAAACTCAACCGATGCGAAGGCACCGGACAAAGTCGTTAAAACCGACAAAGCCTAACAGAACCAAGCTCAGTGTCAAAAAAACCTCCCTTGCGATCAAGGGAGGTTTTTTCTTAGGACTAGTGGTTTTACGCCTACTCGGTCGTTTTACGACGTGTGCTCGTACGACGGGTCTTCGGGGCTTCCTTGGCTTCGTCTGTCCCTGCCTTCGCTGCAGAAGAGCGAGGTTTATATTCACGTTCAGGGAACTCAAACCCAATCTTGCCCTTCTTATCGACAACGAGATACGCCTCAAATGTTCGTTTGGTTTTCTTCGATATGAAGTCCTTAATGAGCGGGGATTTTCGCTCCTTCAAGAGCGTTTGAACCTCTTCGAGCGACAAGTCATGCGATAGGATATTTTTACCTAACCGGAACTCACACTTCGAAGAGCCTCCTTGAAGACTCATTTCGCAACAATACCCCTGAGGCGCATCCACCACATTGTGACCACAGCACGGGCAAATACCTACCTGTGGCATTTGTTGAACCTCTTCGCTCGATACGGCCGTTTGTGGTTCTTCGCCAAAATCAAATAAGAACTTCCACTTGCCCTGTTCGTCTTGCTTCAAGCAGAGCTCCGCTTCAAAGGGGAAACCGCGGCGGCTCACAAACCCACTCAGAGGCCCAACATGCTTCTCAGTAATCAGAGTTTCCACCTCTTCTGGGGCTAACACACGGCTCGAGGCTTGCTTAGGAACACTAAAGTCACAAGACTGGCAACTATAGTGACGGTAGGCCTCGACAACCTCGCCACCGCATTGCGGGCAAGGAGCACGCAATTTACGAGGATTTTCAATCGGTACACTGTTACCCTCGTAGCGTTTGGCTGCATCCACCATGGTACGCGTCAAATCACGAATATCATTCATGAATTGTTCTGCCGACTCCTTTCCCTCTTCGATCAATTTCAACTTGTATTCCCATTCAGCCGTTAAGCGGGGTTCGCTGAGGGCATGAATACGGAGTCCTCGTAACAGGGAGAACAGCTGGAATGCCTTAGCCGTTGGGATCAGATCGCGCTCCTCACGGCGCATGTATTTTTGTTCAATGAGTCCTTCAATGGTTGCAGCACGTGTTGCCGGCGTTCCTAGCCCCTTTTCGGCCATAGCATCACGTAACTCATCATCTTCGAGCTTCTTACCCGCCCCTTCCATCGCACTTAACAGAGTTGCTTCTGTATAGCGTGCTGGCGGGCGTGTTTGTTGTGCCTCCACCGTCACGGTCTGCGTGAGCACAGTCTCTCCCGGAGCCACGGCCGTTAACTCTTCTTTCGGGTTGCGCAGTGACTTTCCGGTCACCTCCAACCACCCAGGAACCACCAACACCTTTCCTTCGGTCTTAAAGTGCTCCCCTTCGACGGTCGTGATTCGGGTCGTCACATCATACTCAGCCGCAGGGAAGAATTGGGCAATAAAACGCCGGACGACTAAGTCGAAAATTTTTTCTTCCGCTTCACTTAACGTCTTAGGTAACTGACCGGTTGGGATAATGGCAAAGTGATCACTGATCTGAGCATTGTTAAAGATACGCTTATTCGGACGCACCCACTGATGTTGCAACACCTTCGTTGCAAACGTGCCATACGCCTCCAGCTTAGCGAGTTCTTGTAAGGTAGTGTTCACCACTGGCTGATAGTCTTCAGGCAATGCGCGAGCATCCGTTCGCGGATACGTCAACACCTTATGCTTTTCATACAAGCTTTGCGCAATACTGAGCGTCGTACGTGCAGAAAAACCAAAACGACTGTTCGCTTCACGTTGCAAACTCGTCAAATCAAAGAGCTGTGGTGCGCTCTGCGCATTGTGCTTTTTGGTCTCTTCAACAACGCCGGGCTTCCCTTGGCAAAGGGCTTGAATGGCTTGCGCCCGTTTTTCATCCCAGAGTCGATCGGCCTTGAGTTCAGCATCCTGAGCGGACTTCTTAAACTCAGGATCAAACCACACGCCTTCGTATTCACCCGCTTGTGCACCAAACGTCGCACGGAGTTGCCAATACGGACGGGACACAAACTGTTGAATCTCCATTTCGCGCTGCACCACAATGGCGAGCGTAGGGGTTTGCACACGACCCACCGTTGTCAAGAAAAAGCCGCCCTCTTTCGAGTTAAAAGCCGTCATTGCACGCGTTCCGTTGATACCAACTAACCAGTCAGCCTCGGAGCGACAACGAGCCGCGCTCTCTAAACGCTTCATCTCCGCATCGGTGCGCAAGCTCTGGAAGCCATTTCGAATCGCATCCTTCGTCATCGACTGCAACCATAACCGGCGAATCGGCTTTTTGTTACCAGTGGCCTGCATGATGTAGCGGAAAATTAATTCCCCCTCACGTCCCGCGTCGCATGCATTGATAATGTCGGTGACGTTGCGACTCTTGATCATTTTGCTCAAGGACTTTAACTTATCCTCGACTTTCTTGATCGGTTTCAAGTCAAAGTACGGAGGCAACACAGGCAAACTGTTGAATGTCCAACGACCACGTTTCACATCGTAGTCCTCAGGGGCAGCAATTTCCAAAAGGTGGCCAACAGCAGAGCCCACAATTAAATCTTCACGTACCCAGAAATCCCCATCTTTTTGGAAGCCACCTAAGGCTTTAGCAATATCGCTTGCCACGGAGGGTTTTTCTGCAATTACTAAACTTGGCATCTTTAACCTTTACTTCATTGTGTCATCGCATCACGCACTCGCGAGGATGACATACCAGCAAGGCAGCGCTAAAAAGCCTTAACGCTACCTCTCTTCATTCTTATTAGGAGTCCTCTGGCGCCGATCATGCTCCTTGGCGCCAAACTAACGCATCGATTGGGTGGTCACGCACACAATTCCCCGCTTTCAGGTCACCGTTTATGCATCACCATAATAAAGATCTTTTTATCTTAACTCTAGGCGCCCCTGTTTCGTCTAGTCCTTTTTTACGTTTTCATGAGAAAAAAACGATTTCCTATGCCCGTCTGTTAGGTAATCTCTATAACACAAAAGGACTTTTTTAATATTTTTCTCCGGCAAAATGTGCTACTTTTACGTCATCATAATTTTCCGATGAAGGAGTTGTCTGTGGCTATTTTGCCTATTGTCCCTTTTCCCGATCCAGTTCTAGCCACCAAAGCAGAACCTGTCACGGAATTCAATACAGAATTGCGTGAACTTGCCCAAAACATGGCTGAAACCATGTATGCGGCACCTGGTGTGGGACTCGCAGCTAATCAAGTCGGCGTATTAAAGCGACTCATTGTGATCGATGTGTCCGAAGAAAACAATGACCTTAAGGTCTTTGTGAATCCCGTTATCCTTGAAAAAAGTGATACCTTCGAAGAGTTTGAAGAGGGTTGCTTGTCGCTCAAAGGACTCTATGAATATGTCAAACGCCCTGACCGCGTTAAAGTTAAGGCACAGGACTTAGACGGCAAAGAGTTTGAACTCGAGGCTTCCGGTATTCTGGCGGTCTGCTTGCAACACGAAATGGACCATCTCGATGGGATTGTTTTTATTGATCACTTAAGTCGACTCAAACGCGACCGCGCTTGCACAAAACTGCGGAAAATTCGCGCGAACGAAAAACGCGATCAAACGTCTAAATGACACGCGCTCAAGCGGGGTGTTGATGACAATGTTGGGCTATCCGTTGACCAAACTGATTCATCAGTTTACTGGGCAACTGATGGCCCAAGCCATCTATAGCCCACAAGGTTGCATTGGAAATACAACGCATGGTTTCTTCGCCTGCAGCAAAGGGTAATAATGGATCACTCTTACCATGAATGACTAGCGTTGGGGCGGTTATGAAGTGCAAGGCTAACGACCGGTCCCCACTGGCCAAAATGGCTAATAGTTGCCGATACATGGCTTGTCGATCAAACGGCATCTGCTTTACAGCCTCTACCAAAAAAACCAACTCTTCCTCAGTCGGAGGATAGAGTGGGCCCGCCAACTTCATCGCCACTTGGCGAAAATACCCCTCTTGGGCCTCGTCTTGCTTAGGTTCGCGCACCAATGACCAAATCGCAGTGAGTTTTCCTAATCCCGTGCGAACATGGCCCGAGGCAGACGAAATCGACGTTAACGTAGCGACGCGATCTTGGAACTGTGAGGCCACAACCTGAGCAATCATCCCCCCCATCGAAAAACCAACAAAATGTGCTCGATCCACCGACAAATGGTCAAGTAACCGAACGGCATCGAGCGCCATATCGGAGAGCGTGTATTTCGCTTGAGTCACCTGCCGGCCAATCACTGCATTCATAATGCCATTGAGCACATCCCCTTGGTCAACGGGTTGATCCGTAAAATGATGACTGTCTCCCGCATCACGATTGTCCATCGTAATCACTTGGAAGCCTTCTGCGACTAGATTCTGAATGAGTCGAGGGGGCCAGCATGTTTGTGGCATTCCTAATCCCATTAAAAGTATCACTGCTGGGGCTTTGGTATCGCCAAAACGTTCATAACTAATGACTTGACCATGATCATCGAAGCGTCCCATATCACTATCCTCACAACAACCCAAAACATTTTCCCTTACACTAGCACTACTGAATCTTTTTTGGTTGAAGCGATCCATTCTCTATGAAAATTATATTTGCAGGCACTCCGGATTTTGCCGCTGTCGCTCTCAAGCATCTCATTGACGCTGGGCATGAAATTTGTTTAGTTCTTTCGCAACCCGATCGTCCCTCTGGGCGGGGAATGAAATTAACCCCAAGTCCAGTAAAGACGGTCGCTCTCTCTGCAAACCTTGAGGTAATCACACCGCTTACCTTAAGTATGAAGAAGGCCCCCGAAGAGAGCCAAGCCATCTATGATCGGCTCAAAGCACTGGAAGCCGATGTGTTAGTCGTCGCCGCCTACGGGCTCATTTTGCCCACTCAGGTGCTTCAAGCGACGAAAGGTATTGGACGAAATCGTGACATTACGGCCATCAATATTCACGGTAGTCTCTTGCCACGTTGGAGAGGCGCCGCCCCGGTTGCCCGTGCTATCGAAGCTGGGGACAGCGAAACTGGGGTGATGCTGATGAAGATGGAGGCAGGTCTCGACACCGGACCAGTGATTGCCACGAAAACAACTCCCATTTCTGATCAGGACACCAGCACCAGCTTAATGGATCGATTGGCTGACTTAGGTGCCAAACTCCTTGTGCAAGCGCTGGAAACGCCTTATGACTTGTCGTGGGTCGAGCAGTCGACCGATGGAGTCACTTATGCAGAAAAGTTACAAAAAACCGAATCCCTGATCAACTGGGATCTTCCTGCAGAAGTCATTGCCCGAAAAGTTCGTGCCTTTGATCCTTTCCCGGGTACACAATTTGCGAGTGGAGAGCTGATGATCAAAGTCTGGGAAGCCCAAGCAGTCACGGGCACAGGTACGCCAGGCGAGGTCCTCTCCACTGAGGATGGTCTCATCGTGGCCTGCGGGCGTGGGGCCTTAAAAATGACGGTCTTACAAAAGCCCGGTAAACCCCGCATGCCCGTTGCTTCCTTCTTACAAAGTCAACCTTTTCATGTGGGAGACATCATTCGATGAGCCATACCCCGCTATCGAACATTCTGTCGATCACGGCAAAAATTCGCCAACGTGTCAATGCCGGTTACTCCCTTAATACGCTTTTACCGGAAGCGCTACATACATTGCCAACAGAGGACCGCGCTTTGGCACAAGCCATTTTGTACCAAAGCGTCCGTTTAACCGCACGTAATCGCTTCCTACTCAAAGAGCTCTGCTCCCGTGAGCCCAGCAAAGAAATCCAAGCACTGGCCGAGTGCAGCCTGGCGTCCATGACGCTTAACACACTCAAACCTTTCACGGTCGTGAATGAGGCGGTTACTGCGGCCAAATCGGACCCCGCCACACAAAAGGCCTCGGGATTTCTCAATGCGGTTTTGCGAAACTATTTACGCAATCAGGCACGGTTAGAATCGAGTGTTGGGCATTCGATTGAGTGCCGTTACAACGCCCCTCAATGGTGGATTGATACCATTAAAACCGCTCACCCCGTGGCTTGGCGTCACATTTTAGAATTAGCCACGTTACCGCCCCCCTTGACGCTTCGCGTGAATGCTCGGCGTAACACCGTGGCTGACTATCTCAACCAACTCAGCAACGTAGACATTGTGGCACGCCAAGTGGGTCCCGATGCCGTCACCCTAGAAAAGCCGTTACCGGTCGATCAAATTCCGGGATTTCGAGAAGGGGTCGTTTCGGTGCAGGATGCGGGAGCGCAGCTCGCTGCTCATCTACTACCTATCACGTCTGGCATGCGTGTTCTCGATGCTTGTGCTGCCCCGGGCGGAAAAACCGCACATATACTTGAACGTGCTGACGTGGAATTGACAGCGCTTGAAATCGACCCCAAGCGCACCGAGCGCATTACGGAAAACCTCACCCGTTTAGGCCTTCACGCGAATGTGCTTACCGCAGACGGTAATCAGCCTGAATCGTGGTGGGATAAGCGTCCTTACGATGCCGTGCTTTTAGATGCTCCCTGTACGGCGAGTGGTGTAGTACGCCGTCAGCCCGATACCCCATGGTTACGACGCAAAAACGACATTAAGCACTTAGCCCAACAGCAACATAACCTGCTGGAAACGCTGTGGCCCTTAGTGAAACCGGGCGGGGTGTTGCTTTATGCAACCTGCTCAATCTTCCCCGAGGAAGGGTTACGGCAAATCCAGCAATTCCTTGATCGCCATGATGAGGCCAAATTATCCCCGCTTTGTCCTGATAATCACGGTATGATGGTATTGTTACCCAATGACGCTATCTATGAACCGGGTAGCCCATTACCTTCGGTGAACGACGGATTCTTTTACGCTTTAATTCAAAAGGAAGTCTAAGCGCCATTCGCTTGTACACACTCATGATGAAACGACGACACCTCCTCATGGCTTGTCTTCTAGGCTCTCTTGGGCTAGGGACAATGAGTAACGCGTACGCCAGTGACGCTACACTCATGCAGGCTGAGCTCACACTGGATGAGCCAGGCCAGAAGCCAGGCGTTTTTGTGTCGGCCTCTTATGAGTTTGATTTACCCCATACCCTTCATGAGGCCCTGCACCGCGGCATTCCGCTCTACTTTGCCCATGAATTTCAACTCAGTCGTGAGCGTTGGTACTGGATTGACAAGACCATTATTGAAGAAAAATTCATTATTCGTCTTGCATTTAATCCTCTCACCCAACGCTACCGTCTTTCCTACAACGGTTTTTCTCAAGACTATGACTCCCTTGAGCAAGTCTTGCCGTACATTAAGTCCGTGCGACGCTGGCGTGTTGCCGATATTGAAAACTTACAACACGATGGCGTACAGGTAGCCATTCGTTTTTATCTGGATACCACCAAATTACCCAAAGCCATGCAAGTCACCAACTCCAGCCTGAGTGATTGGACCATTCAGAGTGGCTGGCATGATATACCGATTCCCGCTAGCTTCACCCATGTGGCCAGTTAAGGAGTCGTTATGCCACGTTGGTTCCGTTACAGTACAGTCGTTGGGGTCACACTCGGTCTGATTGCTTTCGGGGGCCTAGTCATTACCAGTGCGGGTAATTCTGGGTTTGATCGATATTTCCCTATGCTTTGGGTGATCAATGTCCTTACGGTTGCCATTTTGTTTGGCGCCGTGATGGCCATGGCAATCCGTCTAGCGCGATCCTACTGGCAAAAGCAATACGGCTCAAGAATGACTACCCGTATCGCGGTCACGACGGCTTTGATTGCTCTGATCCCAAGTGTCATCATTTACCTAATCTCTCATGCGTACATCAACCGATCCATTGATTCGTGGTTTGACGTACGCGTAGAATCCGCACTGGATTCAGGGGTAGAAATTACCCGATCGGTACTTCAACAGTTACAACAAAACACCGAAGAGGACGCAAAAAAACTGGCCGAATCGCTATCGACCACCCCACCCTCCCAAATCATGAGCGAACTCATGCAACGCCTCAGCGCTCAACCCGGTAGTGAGGCATTGGTGGTCAGTTCCAATGGCACGGCGATTGCTGCCACGGGAAGTAAATTAAACGTTCTTATCCCTGATATGCCCAGTGCCATCCAACTGCAATCGGCTCAAACCTCAGGGATGTACAGTGTGATCGATGGGGATGCCTTCGAACAAACCGAACACAGCAAGCTCAATGAGTTGCGTATTCGAGTCATCGTCCCCATTCCTGGATTACGAACAGCGTTATATGACTCCAAAGAAGTTCGTTTTTCGATTTTGAGTCCAAATTCTCAAAACCGTCAAACGCTGTTTTTACAACTCACAAAGCAAATCCCTGAGACGATTTCCAAAAAAGCCTCTCACTTGGTGGAGGGGTACCGTGAATACCAAGAACTCTCCCTGAGTCGAGAATCGTTGCGCACTATCTATGGGTTCACGCTAACCCTCACATTATTATTGGTTGTCTTTGCTAGTATTGTGATTTCGGTAAGTTTTGCACGCAAAACCATTGCACCAGTGTTGCAATTAGCCGAAGGGACAAAGAGCGTGAGTCTTGGGCAGTATCAACCCATTAAAGAGTTCCCGTCTGGTAACGAAATTAACGAGCTCACACGCTCCTTTAATGCAATGATTAAAGAAATTGCAGAAACGCGACACAGCTTGGAGTTACAGCGCCGCGAAGCGCAATTAGCTCAGGAATTTTTGGAGCGAGTGTTGAATAACATCTCCTCTGGGGTGATTGTGCTCGATCACAGTTTCACCATTGTGACGACAAACCCGGGGGCTCGTCGCATTCTTGGCGAGGATAAACTCTCCGTAGGCGAAACCCTCCAGACCCATTTTGAAGCATTGGTCGAGGCTATTCATGAAGCCTTGGACGAGCGTACCAACGCCGATGAAGCGGTCTCAATTGAATATAAACACGTCAAGGACGAACAAACGCTCACTCTCTACGGCCGTATTTCTCCAATTGGCCTAGGGGCTCAGGAAGGCTCTGTGTTGGTGTTTGATGACATCACGCAATTGGTTTTAGCGCAACGTGCAACGGCCTGGGGTGAGGTGGCTCGCCGTCTGGCGCACGAAATCAAGAACCCGCTTACCCCTATCCGGCTTTCGGCTGAACGCCTAGAATTTAAATTAGAAAATCGTCTCACGGACGAAAAAGATCTCGCACTACTGCATAAAACGATCACAACCATCGTCACCCAAGTGGATGCCCTCAAGCAAATGGTGAACGACTTTAGAGATTACGCACGGTTGCCCCTTGCCACACTTTTCCCCATTGACCTCAATGAGTTTTTGTCGGAAAGTTTAGGGCTTTACCATGACGCTGGAGTAAAAATCCACCTCGAGCTTGCGCCTCAGTTACCCAAAATCATGGGGGATACCTCGCAATTGCGGCAAGTCATCCACAATTTGCTCTCCAATAGTATGGAGGCCATTGATGATGGGAAAGCACCTCATATCGTAATTAAAACCCTCGCAATTCACTCAAACAAACCAGATCAGGGTGTCTGTGCTGTTAAACTATTGGTCGAAGACAATGGAAATGGGTTTGGAGACAGAATTTTGCAATCCGCCTTTGAGCCGTATGTCACGACCAAACCAACAGGAACGGGACTCGGTTTGCCTATGGTGAAAAAGATTCTCGACGAACACGGCGCCAACATTGTATTGAGCAATCGAAGAGACCCTGTCACCAAAGCAATTGAGGGTGCTAGCGTGGAAATCACTTTCCGCGACATCGCTCATGCCCCCATAGTGCACTCACCCAGTGCCTGATCTAGTGAATGGGAATTAACATGACACATGTCTTAGTTGTTGATGATGAAATCGGGATCCGAAACCTGCTCTCAGAAATTCTGGAGGATCAGGGCTATGGAGTATTTACAGCCTGTGATGCTCAGTCCGCACGTGAACAGTTAAAGGCTGTCCATATCGATTTAATTC
>CAJJMF010000068.1 GCA_905192805.1 uncultured Sutterella sp.
ATGCTCTTTTCCAGACAATGAGCAATTTCCTGGTAACAAACCGGAACTTCCATCATGCGCCTTTGCTCAAAAGAACTAACCCGAAACAGGTGTAACGATTAGTCAAGATGGGAGACGAAAAGAGGTTTCTCAATGCCTAGCAAAAAGGAAAAACACGGGCTCTCAGAAAGGCCCTAGAAAGGCATCCTTGGAGCCACTAAATTTTTGCGTAAATATTGAGGTATTACCAAAATAAAAGGCCTTTTAAAGGGAGGCTTTAAGGAATTTTCCACTTGCATTTGCTAGGCTGAATCTCATGATAGAGCACGGCCATCGAGGCGTGCGACGACACTCTAGAGGAGGACCATCTCCATGCCAAACAACGTACCGCAGACCGAAGCGCTGACACCCGAGCAGCAAGAAATTGAATCGATACTCTCAGCCAAGAAGAGCCGCATGATAGCTTCCGATCGTTTGTATTTAGAAATGGCCGTAGTCAACGGCAAGCGGGTGATCCGAAGCAAAGTCAACAAAGCGCGACTGTATATTGAGGTTAAGCCAGGTCAGTGGGAATTCCCGCAACGATTGGATCCGGACGAGGGAACGTTGGCGCACCATCCACAGCTGACTCAAGAGGAGCTCGACGAGCTGTGGGAAGCCTTTTGGTTTTGAAGTCCACCAGAGTATGGAATAGTGGATCCGATTTAAAGCGACGTCTTGAAGAAAGAACATTCAGGAGGACACCGATCATGTCAAACAACGCACCGCAGACCGAAGCGCTGACACCCGAGCAAGAAGAAATTAAGTCGATAATCTTAGCCATAACGAGCAATTTCAACTTTTCTGATCTCCCGTATTTGGAACTGGCCGTCGTAAACGGCAAGCGGGTGATCCGAAGCAAAGTCAACAAGGCGCGACTGTTTATTGAGGTCAAGCCAGGGCAGTGGGAATTCCCGCAACGCTTGCTCCCATCCGAGGGGTGGTTGGCGCACAACCCACGGGTGACTCTCGAGGAGATCGACGAGCTGTGGGAGACCTTTTGGTGGTAAGGCCCATAACGTCTGAAAAAGTGGATCCGATTTAAAGCGACGTCTTCAAGAAAGTGAACTGAGAGTAGGGTGCCGGACAAGCCTACTCGCCTCACCTTTGTGGGAAAGAACTAACCCAGAACAGGTGTAAAGAAGCTTTAGGATGAGGGGGATTGGCAATAACGCGTCGCTTTCCCGGTGCCCGTGCGATAGAGCTCACCGTTTTTCACCAGTGTGCGAAGAGAGGCTTCAATCGAACTCAAACTGAGCGCAGGGCACAGGTCACGAATTGTGTCTTTGGTGAAGCGACCCATTTGACGTAGTGTTGCTTGGCGTACCACCTCAAGCGCCGATTGATGGGGGTCCATGAGCGCATACGCGTCGCCCCATGCGCTGTAAGCAGCTAGCACGGTGCTGAGCCAATATTTAATGAAAGGACGTGGGTCTTCGCGTCCTTCATGCCAACCCACGCTCGAGCGTGCTAGTGCGTCGTAGTAGCGATCGACATGCAACGCCACGTTGGCTTCAAGCGACACATACTGACCCACAAAAAAGCTACACCGGGCTAAGAGCCAGATCGTCAGGAGTCGACTCATACGACCGTTGCCATCATTAAACGGGTGGATACACAAAAAATCATGAATGAAGATCGGAATCGCCAGAAGTGGCTCTAATTCCAGGTTGTTGACGACTTGGTTGTACTCATAGCAAAGTCGATCCAGTGCTCGTGGCGTCTCCAATGGGCTCAATGGCGTGAAGCGTATTTCGACATGCCCATCGGGATAGGAGGCGCTAATCACGTTTTGCACGGTTTTCAGTTTGCCTGCCATAGGATTGTCCATATGACTGTAGAGCATTTTGTGCAGTGCCAAGATATGAGTGGGAAGGAGTGGCATGCTCCTATAGTTGTCAAGGATTGTCACGTGGGCATCCCGGTAGCCTAAGATTTGCGCTTCGTCGTCGTTCTTAGGCTGGGTCTGATTCGCGAGTAGCTGGCGTAGCCGTGTGGGCGAGGTGGTGATGCCTTCGATGGCGTTTGAGGCTTTGGTACTGTGTCGTGTGGCGACGTCGCGCAGTTTCGCCAAGTGAGGTTCAGGCGCTTTGACGTAGAACGTTGATTTGCCCGCTCCCCGGTAGATGCCGGCAATGAGTGCGATGACCTCAGAATCCCATTGTTGGGATCGGATAGCTGAATAGTTGAACGTACGCATAGCCTTTATCTCCATCTTTTCCCTTAAATTGTATGATTTTTTAAGGGAATGCAAGACGGGTTAAGGGAAAGTAGCTTTTATTTGTTTGCATACAAACCGCGGAAACCTTGCGTGAGCGATTGAGTGACATTTATAGATGTGCTTCGTGACGAACGTGTGACACCGTGGGATAAGATGAAGGGTACGAATTGGCGACTCTCGTCATCGATTGCTAATAATGCTTGGGATCTGGACTTACGCCGCGTGGATGTGGAGCGCTCCACGGGTAATGTGTTGCGTGAAGATTGGCAAGTCAATGCGGGCTTAAGAATTCCGTTCTAAAATCCGCTTTTCACGGTTCGTGATCGACGGTTGTATGCGACCAACGTATGCGACCGTCGATTCATATCAACAAATACCGATAAGTACCGAGTCCTTTCCCTAATGGCTAAAGAGGGCATTCTCAAGGTACAATGGCAGATACTTTTTACTTTTTGTTAACACTGGTATGTCTAACGCACACTTTATTTCCATTGAAGGGATTGACGGTGCGGGAAAAACTACCCAAGCTCGTCTTCTCCGAGAACACTTAGAGAATAAGGAGATCAAGGTGCATTGGACCCGCGAACCAGGTGGTACTCCCGTAGGAGAAAAGCTCCGAGCGATATTGCTTAACGACGATATGATGGACGATACGGAGCTCATGCTCTTTTTCGCCGCTCGCGTTGAACATATTGAACGCGTGATTAAACCCTGTTTAGTCAATAAGGAGTGGGTGATCTCGGATCGCTTTTCGGACGCAACCTATGCCTACCAAGTCGGGGGCAAAGGGCTGGATGTCAAACGCGTGGAAGAGTTAGAGCAAGTCGCGATTCAAGGGTATCAACCCCATCGCACGTACTACTTGGATTTGACGTACGAGCAAAGTCGTGAGCGTTTGCTCGAGAGAGCTCGGGCTCAAGGGTTAGGTGCCGAAGCGGCGGAACACGATCGCTTTGAGAAGATGGGGCGTGACTTTTTTGAGCGAGTACGTGCTGCTTACTTGGCGCGTTGTAAGGCCTTTCCAGAACGCATCCTCAAAATCGATGCCAACGATTCCATTGAAGCGATCCATGAGGCGATCATCAAGGATCTTAAGGAAAAAGGATGGTTGTAGCTCCGTATCCTTGGCAAAGTGAGGCCGCCCAAACCTTAAACGCGATGGTCGATGAACTCCCCAATGCGATTTTGTTGCATGGAGGGGAGGGTACAGGTGCCTTTGAATTGGCACGCGCCTTTGCGGAAAGCTTGCTCTGTGAGTCCCCCCGTATGGATGGAACGCCCTGCGGCGAATGCATGGGATGCACCTTAGTGAAAGCGATGACGCACCCGGATTTGCGTTATGTCTTAAGTGAAGCGTTTGCGGCTCAAGCCTCGCTTCCCTATACGCCCGCAGAACATGAATCCTCGGACCGTAAACGTCGCTCGCGCGAAATTCGTATTCACCAAATTCGTGATCTGTCGGACTTTGTCGTGAACACCTCGCACCGCGGGGGGCGCCGTCTGGTGCTGATTTACCCGGCGGATAAATTAGGTGACGAAGCCGCCGCATCGCTCTTAAAGACGCTTGAAGAACCCTCCCGGGGTCTGCACTTTTTACTCGTGGCGGACGATATCGATGGTGTGTTACCGACGATTCGTTCGCGTGCACGGCTACTGCGCTTAACGCGTCCGAAGCGCGAAGAGGCGCTCGCGTGGCTTAAAACCCAAAAGGTGAAAAACGCCGAGATTGCGCTCGCGCATGCGGGCGGGAGCCCCTTGTCGGCCGTTGAACCTCCCGAAGGCATGTTAAGTGACAAAGTGGCGGCCGGCGTTTTGGGGTTACTCAAAAATCCGCACTTTGATGTGACGACACTTTACGCCGCGTATAGTGCTGACGTGACTCCTGTGGGACTCTCCCCCCTGTTGAGTCGCTGGACGGTGGATCTGATTCGCGCCAAAAATGGGGTCGAGCCTTATTACTACATTGATGAGGCGGAGACACTGCAGCGATTGGCCAACGAGGTTACGCTCGAAGCGCTCTTTGCGTATCACGATGATTTGCTGGCGATGGCCCGTGTGGCGGACCATCCGCTCTTTGCGCAACAGGTCTTTGAAGATAAACTGCTCGCCTACCAAGCGCTCTTTGAACGCTAACGGGTTACGCTCAATTGTCCCAACCGCAGCCGCTCGCCTTAGAGCGGCTTTAATTTTTCCATGGCGGCGACCAGGGTTTCTTCTTCAGGCGCTAAGTAGCGGCCAGTGGTCGCGACTGAGGCGTGCCCCATGGCGTGCTGCACCACGTTGACACTCATCTCCGCCAAGGCATTCACCGCAAAGGTGTGACGCAACCAGTGCGTGGACGAGGCTTTGAGTTTGGCGGCGTCCAAAGGGCGGTCGGTCGCAATGTCGTTGGCGACCTGCTCAAAAAAGCTCACCAACGTACGATAGAGTCCACTACGCGTCATCGCTTGGTTGGGTTTGGGCCCTCGGCCTAAGTTGATGAGAAGCGGTGTGTCAGGGGGCACCCCCTCGACGCCTGTGAAGCCTCGTGCGATGAGGGCCCGATTTACGATATCAACTTGGGTTTTCGAGAGAGGCAGACGGCGCACTTTGGCGCCTTTTCCGACGATTTCCATAAAGGTGTGGGTTTTGAGTCCTGTGCGACGTGAGACGACCCAACCGGCCTTCGCATCGATCATCTCCGAGGCACGCATCCCTAAGCCCTTACCCATCATCAAAATGAGCGTTAAGCGGGCTTTGGGCCAGCCGTCGGGGAGGCGTGCCAAGTGTGCCAGAATCTCTTCCCATTGGTTTTCCGTCAAGGAGCGGTCCGCAAAGGCTTGCGGGACACCTTCGCCCTTTAATAACGGCACCTTCGGACTCACCTGATCAAAGGGGTTAAAGACCAAGTAGCCCGTTTTCTTTAAAAAGTTAAAGAGCTGCCGCACGACGACGATCGCATTACGACGGCTCGTGGACATCAAGGGCCCGTTAAAGGGACGCCAGGCGCTCGAGGTGCGTGGCATATTTTTGGGTCCAATCCAGGCCGCTTGGGGGAGTCGCCAGCGCGTTGCCCATTCGCGTTCAGGCGTGCGCCCTAATTGCTCTAACCAGCGGAGGTACTGTGCGGCGTCGCTCGCTTTGATGCTACTTAAGGCGCGCTCGCGCTCAAAGAGGCACCAGAGTAAAAACCGCTCGGCTTCTTTACGGTAATTGCCTCGCGTATTGTCGTTACTCGCGCGGGCGTTAAGCCAACTATGAATCGCTTCTAAGTCGTTATTGGCTTCGAGACTCGCGTACTGCGCTGGCGCCCGGTTAATGCCGTTTACGCCCGAGAGCGTTTCGGAGAGGCTTGCGACCGAGAGTTCTTCGAGGGGACGCAACGCGTTCGCCGTGTCTCGTTGGGAGCTTGCCCCCGACGCGCTTTCTTTGGCACTTTCTTTGGCGCTTTCTTTGGTTGTCGTTTTGGCGTGGGTGACGGTAGGCGCCGCCTCCACCCATTCCCCGTGCAGGGTTTCTTTGGCGGGGTTCGTCTCCGCTACCCGCGGGACAAAAAAGCGTTCTGTGACTTCCCCCACTAGGGAGGCGTGTTGCGCGAGCCACGCAACGAGCGCCGTGGCGGTCGTCTGATCGAGTCCTGGGATCGAACGAAACCAATGGCTTCCGAGGTTGGCCACACACTCATAGAGATCTTCGAGCGTCTCAATGCCCGCCTCGGCCAACGGCAGGGCAATCGTGCCCGTGAGTACCTCGGTTAAGCGGGTCACGTCAGAGCGGGGTTCACCAAACGTGGCCAATAAGGTGCGTTCGGCGGACGTTAACGGGTAGGTGAATGAAAGGGTGGCCATGGTGGATGCGAATAGGGGCTCTCAAAGCGGACAAAGTGAGTCAAGGCGATGTCGCCAACACGCGACCCAGCCCTTCTGGTACTTCGGGTGACGAATACGGCGCAGTCTCGCGTATTGTCTCATGCCGTACACTGGGCGAAGTCGGGCGGTTGTGTTAAAGTTTACTCTCATTAGCCACACGGTAAAACGTGTGCGCGAAAAATCGGTCCCCACTATTTGTTATTGCATGTGCTTTTTCCATGCCCAACGCCAATTCGTCACGCACTCCTTTCGGTCGCTTTACGCGGTTACCCTCTATGGCTTTTCGCCCGCTTGTAAATGCCCTGTTTACCCTTGCCTTTCTGGGGCTGACGGGTACGAGTGCGGTGTGGGCGGGCTCGGTCGTGGGGATTGGGGACGCCGAACACACTGCGACCGAATCGATTAAAACGCTGATTGAATACGACGCGCTCGCCGAAGAAACCCGCGCGTGGGCAGAGAGTGAGGCGGTGCGTTCGGGCACGGTGAAGCCCCCTCTACCCGCGTTAGCGCCCACCCGTTCGGCAGACGTGGCGCTCACGAAACCCCCGGTGACGGGGGCGACGGACCAAGCGAAAAAGACTAACGAAGCGCGTACGTCGATGAACGAACCCCAAGGGTTGCAACGCGATCCGCCCCCGTTGGTGAGCGACGTGCCCTTTTCGCAACCGATTCGCTTAGGGGTGCAGCATTCGCTCCTTAAAACGTCGCAAAGTGACATCATCCTCAAAACCCGCGAACACTTGGCGCGTGTGTATGGGCGTCAATGGATTACGGTCTTTTATTTGGACGATAAGGACCTCTCAACGGCGCTGCGCAGTGGGCAAGTGGACTTTTTTATTGCGGACGCAGACTACTTTACGATCGAAGAGCAACTCCTCAACTTAGAGGCGATTGCGAGTTTGTGGCCCAGCGAAAGTGAGTCGCCCCAGTTAGCCACGGGTTCGGTGATTGTCGCGCGCAAAACCCATAAAGCAGGCGAAGTCGCGCCGACGTTACACGACTTAGCGACGCGAAAAATCGTGGCGAGCTCGCCCACCTCACTTGCGGGCTGGTTAGCCGCTGCGGTCGAATTTAAGCAGCATCACGTCTTTATGGACGACGATCCCTTACCCAACACCACGTTTACAGATGGGAACGTGCGTAAGGTACTCTCCACGATGGCCGAAAAACCCGCCACGATCGGGGTGCTCCCGGCGTGTGAAATGGAGCGGATGGCCGAGCGCGGGGAGTTGCGCTTAAGTGACTACTGGGTGATTAACCCCCGACGTAACGATGGGCTCAATTGTGTGCACTCGACAGCGCTTTACCCCAGTTGGGTCTTTGGGGGCGTGAAAACCGTGCGTCCCACGGTGCGCAAAGCCATTACGACGGCGCTCTTTATGATGGAAGGTAAAGGCGGGGAAAACGTCGCCCTTCCGGTGATGGAACTCACGCCCGACCCGCACGTGATGACTGCCAATGGGGAAATTAAACGCGCGGGCGAAGGCTATACGCTGGGCCCCGTGACGAGCATCTTTGGGGCCGAATGGACGACGCCCGTCACGAACCGCCCGATTTATGACCTCTTTTATACGCTCAAGATGGGACCTTACTCGGATTTGGCCGAGTGGAGTGTGCGACGCTTTGTGAGTGGGCATGCCGAACTCTTAGCGGTGATTAGTCTGGCGATCTTTTTGGTGTTGACCTACGCGGGGAGTTTGTCGGTGCTGGTGCGGCGACGCACGAAACTCTTGCGTCAAGCCTTAGAAGACCGTGAAAAGGCCGACAAAGAAATGGAAGCCTCGCGCACGCACATTGAAAACCTAGAGCGCACCGGGCTCGTGGGACAAATGTCGACCGTGATTGCGCACGAATTAAAGCAGCCTTTGGGAGCCGTGAATAATTACGCGAACGCCCTCTTGAGACGCTTAAAGCGCGAAGACTTTAATAAAGAGCGCTTTGAAGTGGCGTTGAGCGAAATCGTGAAAGAAGCGAGTCGCGCGAGTGAAATCGTCGAACGTGTACGCAGTTACGCCAAGCACGACTATCCGCCGCGCAACGTAGAAGATTTGTCGACCATCATTTTGTCTGCGATTGAAACGTTTCGCCGTAGTCGCAATTCCGAGGCGGCCGTTGTGGTGCGCATGCGTGCCAAGAGTTTGGCCGAAGTCGACGCCTGGGAAATCGAATTGATGGTGTTAAACCTCTTAAAGAACGCGGCCGACGCGATCGTGACGGTACCGCGCCCCCGTATCGATGTGGTTTTAGAGCCCGCGAGCGAGACCGAGTGGCGGTTAACGGTGGGCGACAATGGTCCCTATTTAACGGACGAGCAATTGGGGCGCTTCTTTAAGCCCCTGCAAACGAGTAAAGGCGATGCGGGGATGGGTTTGGGGCTCTCGATTGTGGCCAATATTGCCGAGCGCCATGCGGGCAACATTACGGTCGCGCGTAACGGAGAGCGCGGGGTGAAGTTTACGTTCCTCTTCCCGAAAGTAAATGACCCAACCTTGGCCGATAAGGTACCGTGGCCCACGGGCGACGAAGACCTCTTGGTCTACCAAGCCGGGGGTCGAGGGGCCGTATTCCGTGAAAAATTGAATGCCCAGCGTCTGATTCATTCCCGCGGTCCGGTGGACGTGGAATTGGCGGCCTTTGATGAAGAGGGGATGCCGAAGACCGTGCACACGGCGGTGCTCTTTGATGTCGCTCGCGTGATGGAAAACGGGGAACCGATTTCGCACACCTTTGATAAGGTTCTGGAAACGGCGACGACCCCAGAAGCTCAACGTAAAGCGATTGAACGCGAAGTGGATCGGTTTGTCTCCGAGAGTCTCGATATTGACGAGAGCGACGTGCCCAAAAACGCCTAAATCGGACGGCTTAAGGGATAGCCTTAATTGATGTTTTTTTTTGCTCCCATAAAATGAAATTATTGAGCGTTTCACTCATTCATTTAAGGAGCACATCATGGGCTTTTTCAAGAACCTCCTCAAAACGTTTTCCTCCGAAAAGTATCGCCGTCATCCTGAGGGCTCGGCGTTAACGCCGGAACAGTTTTCCGCCATTAATGTGGGCGCCATCAATGCCGAACAAACGATGTCGCTTTGCGATGCGCTCACGACCGGCAACGACGTGGAGAAACTCAAAGAGCAGCTACGGGACTACTACGGGATAGAGGACGAGGAGAGTGCGATGGCAACGGTGAAATGGTTTATCGGGGGAGGCCACCGCATTGCCTACGACTTCATTCGCGAACACGTCGCGAGCGATGGCGCCGTGGCGCTCGATTTGTCCGAAGTGGATGAGTCGATGCACGAGACGGTCAACGAATACGTAAAGAATGTGAACGAAACGGCCGAGTATCTCATCAAAGAAGGCTGGATCACGAGCAAAGCCGATTTGAATACCCTAGGGATCGAAGGCTGGGACTTAGGACGTTGCGTCTTAGTCGTGCGCTCGGCCTACGATTGTGGGTATATCTCCGAAGAGGATGCTTGGCAAGTGATTAAGTTGGCGCACGATTTTGCTCGCACGGTATTCCCCGATTGGCACGCGCTGGCAAAGAGTTATGTCGTGGGCCGTGCAATGTGGGGCGGAGACGATTTGATGCTGCGCGGCATTAATAACATAGCTAAGGGCCTTTTAGAGGAGGAAGGGAGTCCTTGGAAGGAAGTGCCCCTACAAATCGGTGAACCCGTGGTGATGGACGAGTCGCCCGAAGCGACGGCAGAGAGTTAAGGTGGCTTTCGCGTGCTCACTACGACCACCAAAACATCAGGCTCCTGCGATGTGTATATTGCAGGAGCCTTTTCACAAACGGGGTGGTTTATAGGTTTCCGCCTTTCTCTGTCGGGGTGGTCAATGGGGGCGCTTTCGCTGGATCGCCCAAGTGTGTCACAAAATACGAGACCACCCGATCAATCACGGGCGGTTGGTACCAGGGAAGGTCGCCGTGCCCCGCGCCTTCCACCAAAACGTATTCACAGCCTTTGACGTGTTTAGCGCTGAGCGCTTCAAAGAGGTGCGCACTTTGCCAGGGTGAAACCAATTTGTCGGCACTTCCATGCATTAAGAGTATCGGCGGTTCGCTTCCATCCACGTGGCCAATCGCAGAGGCATGGAGGGTTTTCGCTTCGTCGGTATGAATGGTGCCACCCGGGTATTCGGCAAACGCGGGCCCATGCAAAAGGAGTGCTTCGGTGACGTTGTTCGCCGCATGAATGGCGTTGGTGGCCTCACTAAAGCCTTCGCCCACGCTACGTAAGTCCGAGAGCCCATAGAGCGACACCACGGCTTGCACGTCCGAATTGACCGTGAGCCACTCGCCCTTGTCCCAACTCGTTTCGCCGTTGGTGGTTCCCAACATTTCGGCTAAGTACCCACCCGCAGAGTCGCCTAGCACGCCAATTTTGTCTGGATCAATGCCCAATTCCATCGCATGCGAGCGCAAAAACCGCACCGCAGCTTTGCCGTCCTCGACGAGTCCCGGAAAGCGTGTGGGTACAGGACGATACTCGGCCGCTGCCACCACAAAGCCCGCTCGCGCAAGCGCGTAGCGCATTTCAATGAATTTTTCATGATCGGCCGAGGTAAAGCCACCCCCAGGGAAATACACCACGGCAGGTTTGGCGGTCTTGGTGCGTGGAATTAAGAGCGTCATTTTGAGTTGGTCAAAGCGGCGCACTTCTTTGATCTGTTGATAGACCACACCACTCATTTCATCGATTTGCCCGTTTTCCACGTTGACCGTGAGGGTTTGCGCACCCGCGGTGTAGCCCATTAAGGCGGTGGGGTTGGTGGCAGCGTGAGCAACACTCGCGCTCCAAAGCGTCGCACAGAGCGTAAGGACGAGCGTGAGCGACGGGAAACGGCTCAGGGTTCCCGCGTGCGGGTGGTGACGGTAAGGCATGGAATCTCTCCAAAAAACACGATAGGTTGATTGTGCGCTCGTTGGGACGAAGGCAGTGTGCTGAAAAGAACCATGAAGGCGTTATCCTCCAAAATTGGTGTAAACCCTAAATATGACAGTTTGTAACGAATATCGGCAAAGCGTTGCTCAATGAGAGTTTGAATGATTTTAAACTATCAAGTAGTAAATTTAGTTAGATGTTATCTATTGGAAAAACGCGTTGATAGTGCCAATGTAAAGACATGCCGTGAGCATAGGAGGGGGGTTCGCTGACGCAACAAATTAGTAAACCCACTGCTTATTGAAATCGGGGATTAAAAACGCTCCTCGGATTTAACCACCATACCATTTCGAATTTGATAGCTAGCTAATGTCAAATTCATGTTAATTTTCGGGTTAACCCTCATTACAGCCTTTGCGGCTCCCTCATCATTATTGCTCTCTGTAATATAATCAGCTACAGCT
>CAJJMF010000069.1 GCA_905192805.1 uncultured Sutterella sp.
AACTCAGATTCTGATCTTTCTGTTTCGAAAAGAAGCTCACCGTCACTTTTATACAACTTATATTGGGCATCTACTACCGTGTTGGTCGTCACTCCCAAATACTGAGCATCCCATTTTTTTAGTCGAACAAAGAGCACGGAGTCCGCATGGAACATTTCGGCCAATTTTTGTGCTCCTAACTGATGAATACGTTCAGGCTCGTAAAGGCCTTCATTTTCGAGCACCATACGCACCGTATCGGACGGGAATACGTAATAGCCTTTACGCTGGATTAGGTGATACGGAATGATGGCATTCATCAATAAATCAGCCCCAACCGTATGGGTTTCGTTTACGACAGGGACGACTAAGACGGATTGAACCCCTTTTTGCGCAATGGGTGTATAGGTCATGCACCCAGAGAGTAGGGCAGTTCCCGCTAACAGAGTAGCCAAAAGCAGTTTTTTCATTTGTGTGCCTCCCCAGTGTGGTTGTCCGTGCCGTCAGTGCTCTTTTTGCTGGTGCGTTGAATCCCTGCAATCAGCGTATCCATTAAGGGTTTCGCCTGTACCCATGTATCGCCTTCCTTGTGGTAGTACTGAATAGCCTCGTCTTTCTTTCCCATTTTGAGATAGAGTGTGCCGATTTCAGCGTAAATACCTGGGGACATGAGAATGTGTTTGTCCTTCACCTCTTTTTCGGTGGCCAGTAACGTTTCCATATACTGGTTCTGATCCATTTTTTGACCGTAATAGTTGTAGAGGTGATTGTCATAGTGGTTCCACGCCAAGTCAGGAGGCATAGCACAACCTGTGAGAAGTGCGGTCGCACTCAACCCCACGATAAGGGATAAAGTTTTCATTGAACTCTCCTAAGTTATTGGATGACAACGGTCTTTGTTACACCATCGGCTACATAAAGCCGTTCAATATGAACACGCCCATTCGGCAGTCGGACTTTAAGTTCATGCGTCCCTGATTCAATGTGTAACGTCGCCTTGCCGGCTAGATAGTCATTCACCGTTCCCATGGACTCCCCATCAATGTAGAGCACCATTTCCGAGGCATCGTGCTGGGTTTTAAAGGTGACCTGTGGGCGGGTATCCGCCGTATGAGCGGTTTCGACGGGATAGGAGCATCCAGCTAGTAATGCAGAGGCAAGCAGCCCCATCAAAGCGGTTTTCAACATCATTCCCACTCCTATTTCATTTCTTCGACGACCAACTTGTCGGCCGTTTGTCCTTTGAGCGAACCACTGATGACACTGACCATCGACCCCTCACTTTCAGGCGTACTGCCAAAGGTCTGGTTCACGCGAATGCGAGCGACTTCAACACCAGGTAACTGCACATCAAACCCTGTTTGAGAGGATTTCACGGTCTCTCCTAAAGTTTTCACCACGAGTTCCATACCGACCTTTAAGCCTTGCGACTTACCCCCCGAAATGGACAACTGAGAAGGGTTCAAACTTAAGAAGGTCGTGCGCCAAGGACGGTCGGCCAATCCATTGACCATCTTCGAAACCACGTCCGAAACTGCCTGAGCAATGGCTCGATCGTTGAGAGTACCGTCATATGTGGCATTAGAGCCATACCCAAGAATGGCGCCCGAGGCGGTACTGGCTTCCCCTGCCCCCGAGAACGACGCAATAACCAAACCGTTCGAGGTATCGACCAAACGAATATCCATCTTGGCAAAGGCCACTTGCTTCTTGGTATGGCTCAAGAAACCTGACGTGCCCAAAGTTTTTCGACCGAACTCCGTGACAGAGCCAATGACTAATACATCGGCTCCGACGGCTTTAAAGGAATTTCCTGTGAGTTTGGCCTCTTTTTCAAGCGAAGCGATATCAGTGCGTTCAAGGACGGTGAACTGGTTCGATTCACGTATGGCTTTGGCTAACATATCGGAAACCTGTTTACCAAGCGGATCCCCCTGATCGTCACGCAAAAGGCTCTTGCCATAGGTCGTTTCGTTTGTAATGCGACCTAGCGCAATTTTTCGTTTCAACACCGGAGTCGGTAGCGTATTTTGAACACTGATCTGAGCGTTTTGTTGTTCGACCGTAGAAATCGGGGCTTCTTTTTGCTTCACATCGGGATTGGTTGCGCACCCCACTAAAATGGACGCCATCGCAATGAGCGTAAAGAGTTTCAATTGACTTTGCATAGGCATATTGTTGTTGGTTGAGAAGAAGTCACAGAGGTAGGACACAATGGCCCTGATTCATTGTGCGTGGATATTTTTTTGAAAAAAGCGCTCAACTATGCAAATATTGCTTACTTCAGTCACTTCGAACGTCAATGAGTTTGCTAGAGGGGTTCCGCGCACAGTACGCTTGACTCATGCATACGAATGAACGACAGGGACATGTAGGCGGTAAGGCGAAAAGATAAAGCCTGCCGTCCTCTAACAAGAACCTGGCAGGCTATGTACTAGTGTGAGAGCCATCAGAGAGGCATTGGAGTCCAACTCTGTACGTAGCGCGTTTGCTCTACTTAAGGCGGCGCGTAGTTTAGGCAGTGTGATTTCCGTCCTTCCCCCAATTGGCATAAGGATGCGCCACAAGCATTGAGTTGAAATAGCGAGGATCTCCCGAGACTTCTTCTCCGACCCATTCGGGTTTCTCAAAAACTTGGTCTTCAGACGCTAACTCCACTTCCGCCACGATTAACCCTTCGTTGGCACCGAAAAACTCATCCACTTCCCAGAGTACATCGCCTTGCGTGATGCGGTAGCGCTTCTTTTCAATCAACGGCTTTTCGGCCAAATGGTCCAGCATCGTCATGGCGTCCTCATAAGGGATTTCATACTCAAACTCCATACGCGTGAGTCCCACCGTGGGGCCTTTGACGGTAATAAAGCCACGATAACCTACCGTACGAACACGTACCGTTCTTTCCATTTGGCTATTTAAGTACCCCTGTCGATAGGGCGTACCTTCTGACAACTGACGCCATGCGTCCCCTTTAACAAGAAATTTCCGTTCAATCTCTTTTCCCATTTGACCCTCGCTTTACCCAATGACTGGGAGAAATGCCTTCCTTGAGCATACTCGGGCGGATCGTGCGAAACAAGTCCTTTCGTTGAACCCCATCGTCGCTCACGCTGGTTTCTCTCCTACATACAATCTTTCAGTTGCTTTGCTCTATTCCAATAAACACAGGGTTTGCGCTTCGAAAACAGCGACAAAGGTTCACTATCTCATCACAATAGAACGTACTCATACGTTTTCAGTTAAGGAGTTTTGTTGATGACTACCCCAGAATCCCTTGCCAATCAATTATTTACGGCGTGGCAAACCAATACCCCAATGGACATGAGCACACTGGAGGGTGCGCTCACGGACTTTGACACCGCGTACCACGTTCAGGATGCCTTTGCTGCGAAAAAAAGCGAACCCACTGCAGGCTACAAAATTTCTCTCACCAGTAAAGCCACCCAAGATTTATTCAAAACCAATGAGCCACTTTATGGGGCACAAATTGCCTCCCATATCCTGACCGCACCCGCCACCCTTGACTTAGCACAGATGAATGAGCCACTGATTGAAGTGGAATTAGCGATGACAGCCAAAGAGGATTTGGTACTTGGGTTAAGCGATGAGGAACTGCTCGCACGCGTCACCGTCGCGGGAGACATTGAAGTGCCGGACGCTCGTTTTAAAGCCTGGTTCCCCAAGTTGGATAAATACTTAGTCGTCGCGGACTGCGCGGTGGGAGGGTACATCGTCTGTGGTGAACCCGTCGATGGTGCCACGTTGAGTGTGAAAGACTTAGAGGGGATCCATGTCGAGCTGACCCTTAATGGTCAACCCCTGCGCTCGGGTAACTCCACCGAAGTGCTCGGCAACCCGATTAATGCGCTGCAGTGGTTGATCCAAAAACTGGCTCAGCACGGGAAAACCTTGAAAAAAGGGACGACCGTTTCGACCGGAACCTTCTTTGTACCGCCCAAACTTGAGGCCGGACTCTACGAAGCCACCTTCACGGGCACCTTAACGCAGACCGTACGCTTGACGGTGAACGGGCGCTAACCCATACACCGTGCTTCGCTTTGACGGACTATGGCTTGCAGGGTCGTAGTCCGTTTTCTTTTTTCTTCCGTTATTCGCAAATTGCGCCGTTCACCTCGCAAGCGGGAATTGAATCAGGTAGGATGATGAACGTCCCCAGGTTTGTCCAACGCTCTCGACACCTACCCTTAGGATTCATTATGAGTTTATTTCGTCCCATTCCAAGTACAGGAAAGTTGCCCACAGTCTGCGTTTTTGACTTAGACCACACCTTAATTGGTGGGGATACGACGGTTGACTGGACGTCGTACTTAGTCAAGCACAAGCTCGTGACCGATCCGCGCTACCGTGTGTTTGAAAAAATGATGGAAGAACGTTACGACGCGGGCACGCTCAACATTAGCGAGTACTTGAGTGGGGTAATTCCCTTTTTCAACTATTTGACGCGTCAAGAGTTAGCCGAACACGCCACGCGCTTTATCGAAGAATTTATTGCCCCAACGGTCTACCCCGAGGGCTTAGCCTACATCGAGGAGGCACGCCGTTTAGGCATGGACGTCATGATCATTTCTGCCTCCAACGCCTTTTTGGTTCGCCCGATTGGACAAACGCTCTTTGGCATCGAGAAAAGCATCGGGGTCGAGCTTGCTTGGAAGGATGATCACTTAACGAGCGAATTTGTCGGAGAACCGCCCTTTCAAGCGGGCAAAATCACGGCACTTCAGCAGGAATTGGTCCCGCTCAACAAAACCTTAGACGAAGCCGTCTTTTTCACGGATAGCCGAAACGATATTCCGCTCGCTTTGGCGGCTGGGGATTGCTACTGCGTGAACCCCGATCCGGTGTTACGTCAACTCGCTCAGGATGAAGCTTGGCCGATTCTCCACTGGACCGTGCCCGCCCAATAAGGGCACTGGAAAAGCCGACATAAAAAATCTATTTGTCGACCAAAAAAACGATTCGGTTAGCCGAACTACAACCTAACGGGGTTTTTGCCATTTTTCGGTAAAAACCCCGAAATTTTTCCCCCTTTCCCTTGCACGGTCCGTTTTGGGCTCCGTTATAGTGATCCTCACGTTAATTGTTTTCCCCCTCTTAGAAAACTAATCAGACATTCCTACAGGAGTACAGATCATGTTGAAGAAGATTTTAGTTGCCGCTTCCTTGGGTGCATTAATGTTCTCGGCTCAAGCCGCTGAAAAGATTCGCGTGGGCACGGAGCCAACGTTTGCTCCGTTTGAGTTCATGGAAACCAAGACCAACACCATCACGGGTTTTGATATCGATTTGATCAAAGCCGTGGGGACGAAAGCAGGCTATGAAGTGGAAGTCCAGAGCATGGGCTTTGATGCCTTGATCCCCGCTTTGAAGACGGGCGCGATCGATGTGGCCGCTGCCGGGATTTCGATCACCGAGGAACGTAAGAAAGCGGTGGACTTTACCACCCCCTATTACGAATCCGGTTTGGCCTATATGACGCTCAAAAAGAACGCCGAAAAATTCCCCACCTTTGAGTCCTTGAAAGGTCAAACCGTGGCCGTGCAAATCGGTAACACCGGGGCGGACTACGCTAAGAATAAGCTCGGCGCGAAGTTACTCACGTTTAATACCACGAGTGAAGCCTTTATGGACCTCTCCTCGGGGATGTCCTCTCAGGCGGTCGTGCTTGACCGTCCGGTCTTAGCCTACTTCTTGAAGAACAAGCCCAACCAAGCGAAGAACTTTGTTATCTCCAAGGATTTGGCGGATGCCGAATGGTACGGCTTTGCCGTGAAGAAGGGCAATACGAAGTTGCTCAACGCGCTCAACAAGGCTTACGACGAATTAAAGGCCTCGGGCGAAGTACAGAAGATCTACGATAAGTGGTTCGCTCAATAATCCCAACCGACCTGATGCGATTCGAGGGTCGTTACGACGACCCTCGAATCCTACGCATCCGCGTCGTGTCGGGCAGCGAACTGCTTAGCTGACACCCAATTATCCGAATAATAACAATCACCTAAATGATTTTTGATAAGTTAAAGATGCTGGGGTTAGTGTGGACAGGGATACTTCCCTTCCTTACAATTGAATGATTTTGCTCGTTCGATCCCCCATCCCCCCGGGGTTTGTTCGATACAGAGCACCCTTCCAGACAGACAAAACTTAGCTTAGAGGCACTTTCAATGGAATACGATTTAGCACTCGTTACCAACAGCATCCCCTTATTGATTAAAGGCGCAGGGATTACCTTAGAAATTACTGCGATGGCAGTGGGTCTTGGGTTAATTCTCGGGCTCTTTTTAGGCTTAGCCCAACTCTCCCATACCCGCTTTTTGCGCTGGCCTGCCAAAGTCTATGTGGACGTCATCCGTGGCACGCCGCTTTTGGTGCAAATCTTCATTATCTACTTTGCGTTACCCAACATCATTGGTCATCGTATTGACCCGTTCATCGCTGCTGTCACGGCCTGTTCGCTGAACTCTGGGGCCTACATCGCAGAAATCTTCCGTGCCGGGATTCAATCCATTTCGATTGGACAAATGCGTGCAGGGCTCTCGCTAGGGATGACGACCGGTCAGACGATGCGTTACATCGTTTTACCCCAGGCTTTTAAGCGCATCATCCCGCCGCTCGGTAACGAATTTATCGCCATGATGAAAGATACCTCGTTGGTGTCCGTGATTGGCTTTGAAGAATTAACCCGTTCGGGTCAGCTGATCATTGCGGAAACGTATGCCACGATGGAAATTTGGTCAGTCGTTGCCGTCCTCTACTTAGTGATGACCTTGACGATCACGCAAATTGTTGGCTTCTTAGAACGTCGTTTGCGTTTAGTTGAACGTTAATCAAACACCCAATATTTCTTACGAAAGTTGTCCAGGAAGTCGATTGACCTTCTGGACAACTTTTTCTGAGTCTCCCGTTTTTCTCCCAAAACGGGAGGAAAAAACGGGGCCTTGGAATCGCCCCAAAAAAATTTCTTGCTAAGCATGCAAAAAAAAGCACTTTTGCTTGCATGGACAAGCGCTCATGAGTAAAATGCCCACTTTCACGGCTCGAGTTTCAACGCTCGTGTCCGCTTGTTTTTATTAATATTTCTTTATACAGGAAATCAAATGTCCGTTGAAATGAACAAGAATGAGATCGTTGCCAAGTTCCAGCGTGCTGAAGGCGACACCGGGTCTCCCGAAGTGCAGGTTGCTCTTTTGACTGCCCGCATTAACCACCTTACCGAACACTTCAAGGTGCACGACAAAGATCACCACTCCCGTCGTGGCCTTCTTCGTATGGTTTCCCGCCGCCGCAAGTTGCTTGACTACCTCAAGCGCACCGACCTCAATGCTTACCGTACGTTGATCAACGAATTGAATCTCCGTAAGTAAGACGGCACATTTTTCCGACACGGCCTGCCTCTATGACAGGCCGTTGTCACAATCATAAAAACGCGTTTTTGCGCGTCCCGTAATAAGCTCTCGCTCTTTAAAAACACAATCCTACCTGTGCTCTCTGAGCTGGCATGCGCGTTGCGACAGAAGTCAAGACGTTCTGTGATTTATCCCTCATCTTTCTCTTCTTGCTTTCTGCCGCAGCGTGCCAAACGATCCACTTTGGGTATTGGCTAGCAAGCTCGGTATGTGCCTCGTTATTGTGTTCCGATTAAAGAGTGGAGCCTACAACCATAGGAATTTTGTCTTATGACAATGTTTAACAAAGTCTCCAAGTCTTTCCGTTTTGGTGACCATGACGTCACCCTCACCACGGGCGAAATTGCTCGTCAGTCCACGGGCGCTGTGATTTGCCAGATGGACGACACGGTGGTGCTCGCGACCGTCGTAGCCAAAAAAGACACGAAGCCTGGCCAGGACTTCTTCCCGTTAACCGTCGACTACATTGAAAAGACCTACGCCGCGGGTAAGATCCCCGGGGGCTTCTTCAAGCGTGAAGGCCGTCCGTCTGAAAAAGAAACGCTCACGTCGCGTTTGATCGACCGTCCGATTCGTCCGCTCTTCCCGGATGGATTCTTTAACGAAGTGCAGGTCATCATTCACGTTTTGTCGGCCGATCCGCAAGTCGATCCGGACATTCCTTCGATGATTGGTGCCTCGGCAGCGCTCGCGATTTCGGGCATCCCCTTCCGTGGCCCGATCGGTGCCGCTCGCGTAGGCTATATCGATGACCAGTTCGTGATCAACCCGACCAACGAACAATTGAAGTCGAGCCGCTTGGACTTAGTCGTCGCCGGTACCGAACGTGCCGTGTTGATGGTCGAATCCGAAGCCGATTGCTTGCCGGAAAAGACGATGCTTGACGCCGTGATGCTCGGTCACCGTGAAATGCAAGTGGCCATCAAGGCGATCAACGAATTAGTGGCCGAAGCGGGCAAACCCGCTTGGGATTGGCAGCCCGCTCCGAAGAACGAAGCGCTCATCGCTCGCGTGAAGGAATTGGCCGATGAAGGCTTGAAGGCCGCTTACGCCATCCGCTCCAAGCAGGCTCGCGTCGAAAAATTGAACGAAGTCTACGCCGCTGTCGAAGAACAGTTGACGAAGGACGCGGAAGCGGCGGGTACCGAACCCGCTGACATGAACGAAGTCCATGGCATCCTCTTTGAATTGGAAGCCAAGCTCGTTCGCTCCAACATTTTGAATGGCGAACCCCGTATCGACGGTCGCGACACGCGCACCGTTCGCCCGATCGAAATTCGCCAGAGCATTCTCCCGCGTACCCATGGTTCCGCCCTCTTTACCCGTGGCGAAACCCAGGCCTTGGTCTTAACGACGTTAGGTACGAAGCAAGACGAACAGATCATTGACGGTCTTACCGAAGAAACCCATGACCGCTTTATGTTGCACTACAACATGCCCCCGTTTGCCACCGGTGAAACGGGCCGCGTGGGTAGCCCGAAGCGTCGTGAAATCGGTCACGGCCGTTTAGCCAAGCGCGCCCTGAAGGCGGTGCTTCCGTCCGAAGAAGAATTCCAGTACACGATCCGTGTGGTGAGCGAAATTACCGAATCCAACGGTTCCTCCTCGATGGCCTCCGTGTGCGGTGGCTGCCTCTCGATGCTCGACGCCGGTGTTCCGTTAAAGGACTACGTCGCGGGCGTTGCGATGGGCTTGATCAAGGAAGGCAATAAGTTCGCCGTCTTGACCGACATCTTGGGTGACGAAGACCACTTGGGTGACATGGACTTCAAGGTGGCCGGTACCGCCAATGGCGTGACCGCCCTTCAGATGGACATCAAGATTGAAGGCATTACGGCCGAAATCATGCAGGCTGCGTTAGCCCAGGCACACGACGGCCGTCAGCACATCTTAAGTAAGATGCACGAAATGGCCGGTGGCGGCGCCAAGGAACTCTCGAGCTTGGCTCCCCGTATGGTGTCCTTCAAGATCGATCAGGACAATATCCTTGAAGTGATCGGTAAGGGTGGCGCCACGATCCGTGCCTTGACGGAAGAAACCGGTACCTCGATTAACATCGAAGATGACGGCACCGTGACGATCGCCTCGCCTGATATGGCACGTGTGGAAGAAGCTCGTCGCCGTATTGAACTCATTACCGCTAAGGTGGAAGTAGGTCAGGTCTACGACGGTACCGTGACGCGTCTCTTAGACTTCGGCGCCATCGTTGAAGTCTTACCGGGCAAGGATGGTTTGTTGCACATCAGCCAGATCGCCAACGAACGTGTCAACCAGGTCTCCGACTATCTGAAGGAAGGCCAGAAGGTTCGCGTCAAGGTGATCGAGTCCGATGAAAAGGGCCGCATCCGCTTGTCGATGAAGGTGCTCTTGAACGACAACAAGGCCGCCTAATTAAGGGCTTAATACTCCCCAAAACGCCCGAATCACTCTGGTGGGTTCGGGCGTTTTTACTACTTTCGAGGCATTTTCGTCTACGCTTTTTTGATAGTTTGACGAAAACTCGGTAAAATTCCATAATGTCCGTTGGTGTCGACAGCACCAATTCGACTCAGGCCCTAAAGGAGAGACAAAGTGCAAAAACGACTCGTGGCAGCCAATTGGAAGATGAACGGATCGCTTGCTCGCAACCAGCAATGGTTGGAGGCAGTGTTACCGCAACTCGATACGCTTGCTTGCCAAACGTTAGTTTGTGCACCCTTTGTCTACTTACCCCAATTACTGGCCCACACGGCAGGTAGTTCGATGTGGGTGGGGGCGCAAAATGTTGCCGCCCAGCCCGAAGGTGCGTTTACGGGGGAAGTGTCTGCGGAAATGCTCCGCGACCTCGGGGTGAACTGGTGTCTGATTGGTCACTCGGAACGTCGTACACTTTTTGGCGAAACCGACGATATCGTCGCGCAAAAAGCGCGTCGTCTCGCCGACGTTGGGATTACAATCCTGCTCTGCGTTGGCGAAACCCGTCAGGAACGTGAAGCCGGAGAAACCCTCTCGGTCGTGATGCGGCAAGTCAACCGCGTCCTGGAGGCAGTACCCGCGCACGCGATTGGTGCCGTCGCGTATGAGCCCGTTTGGGCCATTGGTACTGGACTAACGGCTACGCCTGAGCAAGCCGTCTTAGTTCACCAAGCGATACGTGCACGCTTTAACGAATTTGGGGTCTCGCTTCCCATCCTTTATGGGGGAAGTATGAAACCCGATAACGCTCAGGAATTTTTTGCTCATACTGACATCGACGGAGGTTTACTCGGTGGTGCCGGTTTGAAAGCGCCCGACTACCTCAAGGTGTGTCAGGTGGCATAATCCGTTTTTAACCCATTCCTTTTTAAGGTTTAACCATGCATTTCTTGCTCAGCATTGCTCTTGTTTTGCAAATCATCTCCGCTGTAGTCGTGATCGTTTTGGTCCTCATGCAGCACGGCAAGGGCGCGGATCTGGGTGCCGCCTTTGGTTCTGGCGCCTCGGGTAGTCTTTTTGGCGCCTCGGGCAGTGCCAACTTCTTGTCGCGTTCCACAGCCATTGCTGCGACCGTGTTCTTCTGCTCGACCATTGCGTTGACGCTCGCCTCGGGTGCCTTCAACAAAGCCAATCGTCAGCAACCCGGTGGGGTTTTGAGCACGGTGGAACAAACGGCTCCATCCCAAGAACATGGTACACAGGGGGTGAAAACTGAGAAGTCCTCCCCCGAAAACCAAATTCCGCGCTAAAATACTTTTCCCTGTGCTGGCTGACACTCACAGCCGAATTTTAAGCACAGAAAACACAATCTAATGTTCGCGGTCGTGGCGAAATTGGTAGACGCACTATCTTGAGGGGGTAGCGGGGAGACCCATATGAGTTCGACTCTCATCGACCGCACCAGTGACTGGGGTATCGCCAAGTCCGGTTAAGGCTCTGGATTCTGAATCCAGCATGCGTAGGTTCGAATCCTACTACCCCTGCCAGCTCACTCGGTTATCGGTTAGGTTGTGACAATTTGATGATGTTCGCGGTCGTGGCGAAATTGGTAGACGCACTATCTTGAGGGGGTAGCGGGG
>CAJJMF010000070.1 GCA_905192805.1 uncultured Sutterella sp.
GGCTCTGGATTCTGAATCCAGCATGCGTAGGTTCGAATCCTACTACCCCTGCCAACTCACTTCGGGTGCATCATCAAGCGACAATTTGAACAGTTTTCGCGGTCGTGGCGAAATTGGTAGACGCACTATCTTGAGGGGGTAGCGGGGAGACCCATATGAGTTCGACTCTCATCGACCGCACCAGTGACTGGGGTATCGCCAAGTCCGGTTAAGGCTCTGGATTCTGAATCCAGCATGCGTAGGTTCGAATCCTACTACCCCTGCCAAGGTCATACAAGGTCATGAACAGCGCGTTCATGACCTTTTTCTTTTTCTGGCCGTCGTTTCTCGCTACAATACATCTCAGGCGCACCCTTGCCAAAGAAAACACGGACCTGACTATGCAACGCTTTACCATCTCGCTTGACGACGATTTAGCTGAACGCTTTGATACCCTTATTCAAATTAAAAGCTACACCAATCGCTCCAAGGCCTTTCGCGATATGTTGCTGGCGATGCTCTCCGAAGACGAGTTTGCCATCAACCCGCAGGCCGAGTGTGTCGCCGTGGTGAGTTATACCTATAACCACCACGAACGTCAGCTCGCCCTACGATTAACCGAACACCAACACCACCACAGTGATATGGTCATCTCGACCATGCACGTGCATGTCAGTGGGGAAGAATGTGCCGAAACCGTCGTGATTCGTGGCGTTTATCAAGACGTTAAAGCGCTCGCGGAAAGTTTAATTGCCGAGCCGGGTATCCGACATGGTGGCGTGAACATCATGCCCGTCACCGACGCCTCTGGCACGCTCCCCGAGGGGAGCGCTCACGCGCATGATCATGAGTCAGGGCACGACCACGACCATCCTCATGAACACACGCATGTCCACTCGCATGAGCACTATAGCCATAGTCACCCCCATACGGGCGAACATGACCACGACTAGGGTGATCGCGACTACTGCGCGTGCAAAAAAGGCAGGGACGACCTATCGATCACCTGCCTTTTGCTTTTTTGTGGATAGTGTGCGTTGCCGTTTACTTTTTCAACGCCTTATCCCAGACCAACGTCCTCACGTCCAAGGGCTGCGTCATCATGCCGTTTTCGAGTAAAAACGCCTGGTCAGCCTTTAACCCGTCCACATCGGCAGACGTGAGCTGATCATAAAAGTGCGATCCTTCGTAGAGTTTAAGGGCATCCTCAACGCTAATCCCCTGCTCTTTGGCCCCAATAGCGAGCGCTTCGTCTTTGTGCTCACGAATCCAGCGTAACGCTTCCTGTTCGACCTTCACCACACGTTCGAGCGCATCCGGGTGTTCCTTCATAAAGCCCGTGCGTGCCACCATCACTAAGTTGGGATTGACTAAGCCATGGGCCGTGGTCACGACCTTCGAACCAGCGGCTTGCGCTTTAATGATGAGGTTAGCGGCTAACAAGCCCACATCGGCCTGACCTGCCATAATGGCCGCGAGTGCGGCACCCGGATCCATATTGACGAAGTTCACATCGGCCATCGTGAGACCCGCTTTTTTGAGCGCAGCGACGAGCAATTGATGCAACACCGTCCCCTTCGGACCGACAATCGTCTTGCCTTTTAAATCGGCTAACGTTAACGTGAGGCCTGGTTTGGCCACCAACGCAAAAATGTCTTCAGGGTGAGCGACCCCATTGACTGCCTGAATCGGCGCCCCACTCGAGGCCGCCATCAAAAGGCTGGCCGTATTCATCACGGCCGAGACATCCAAACTCCCCGAGGTGAGCGCTTGGGCTTGCTGCGCCCCGGAGTTAATCACACGCCAATTGACCTTGACGCCCTCCTTTTCGAACGCTTTTTCCAACATCTGACGTTCTTTCATGACGATGTTTTGTAAGTTAAAGGGGCTTTTGACGTAGGTGATATTCAACTCCGTCGGCATCGCCATGGCGAGCGTACTCGTGGCTAACAGTCCAGCAAGAATAAGTTTGAGCGGTTTAACCATGGTGGCTAGATTCCTTTGAAAAAAGTCAACCCTTAGGGTTGGGCAAAGACGTCCGATAACGTCGGTTCGATAGCGGAGGCAGGTACCAGACCTGTCTCACGTAAAAAGAGAGCATCGTCACGCAACGCACGCGTTTCGCGTTCCGTGAGATCAAAAAAGAAATGGGATCCGGTAAATAAACGACGGGCCTCCTCTAGGCTAATGCCTTGCTCTTTGGCCCCGATCGCCATCGCTTCCTCGGGGTGCGACATCATCCAATCGTAGGTTTCTCGGGCAATTTGACGCAGTAGTTGGGCAGCCTCGGGGTACGTCGTGAGAAACGCGTCACGCGCCACCATCACTAAGGTGGGATCGAGTCGTCCCGTTGCACTCACGGTGTGCTTAAATCCCGCCTCTTGAGCGGTTGTCACCAAATGCCCGACTAAGAGCGCCCCTTGCGTTCGCCCCGTCTGTAAACTCGCGAGCGCATGCGTGGGATCCATGGTGAGAAGGGTCACATCATTGAGCGTTAGCCCAGCGTCGCGCAGGACTTTCCAAAGGAGCTGATGCATGATCGTTCCCTTGGGGCCAGCAAAGACCATCCCTTTGAGTGTGCTCGGTGTTAAGGGGGCTTGTGAGACAAGCGCAAACAGGTCACTCGGATGGGCTACCCCCGCAATGGCTTTAATCGCCACGCCTTGGCTACGGGCCAGCAGTAACGTCGTCGTGTTCATCGCGGCCGTCACATCAAGGCTGCCCGCTGCCAACCCTTGGAGTTGCTGTGTACCAGCACTGATCGTATGCCAGACGACTTTAGTCCCTTTCGCTTTGAACGCTTCCTCCAGGCGAGATTGGTTTTTAAGGAGCATGTTCTGGAGGTTAAAGGGTTGCTTGACGTAGGTAATGTGGAGTTCAGCCGGGAAATCTCCAGCGAGGGCGGCACGCACCAAGAGCACGCTCAGACAAAGCCCCCCGATGGCCCACGCCACTGCCTGTTTAACCCGATCTAACCACCCGCTCACGCTACTGTCCTCGTTTATCCATGGAAAAGATTATTGAGAATAATTCTCATATGAGAATCAAAAACTCATCCATTTTACCTAACCTGTTCGACTAATATCGAGACACGACGTGTTTTGTTTCGCGGTTCTTTGTTTCAACTCAACACTAACGAATTTCTTGGAGACGGCGATTTATTACATAAATTAAGTGTCTTATAAATTTGCGATCTTTCCCTATTTTCTATTTGACCGTTAGGGCGTGGTCTTCAAAAGCACGCTCAAAATATGGTCTTCGTAGGGCAACAATTGTGACGGGTTTTCACGCTCTGACTCGGTGAGCATCACGCGAATATCTTCGCGAATTCGCCCTCCTTCCAAGAGAAGCACACGGTCAGCTAGGCGCACGCCTTCGCGCACATCGTGAGTCACCATCACAATGGTTTTACCGGCTTTGCGCAATAAGGGGAAACTCATGCGCTGCATTTCGATGCGGGTTAAGGCATCGAGGGCGGCAAACGGTTCGTCTAAGAGCAACACTTCAGGTGAACGCGCGAGTGCTCGGGCAAGCGAGACACGCTGCGCTTGTCCCCCAGAGAGGGAGTCTGGGAAACTCTGTCGCCACGCACTAAGCCCTACGCGGCGAAGCCACTCGTCAATGCGTGCGTCACGCTCAGCGTCGGGTAAATCGAGTAATCCCAAGGCAACATTCTCGGCAACGGTTTTCCATGGTAGGAGTCGCGGGTCTTGAAATACCATCGCAATGGCGGGCGGGTTCGGACGAATGATCTCGCCCGTATCCGGCTCCAATAACCCCGCCATGAGTTTTAAGAGCGTACTTTTGCCACAGCCCGAACGTCCCATGAGGACCGTCACTTCGCCTGCGGCAATGCTTAGTGACAAGTCGTTCACAGGGTAAATACGTTGATCCCCTACGGCAAATTCCTTACGGACATGCGCTAAGCGGAGTGCCCCGTGAGTCGATTCGTCACGCGTCATCACTTTGCCTCCTTACGACCAATGAGACGCGTCAAAAAGCGCTTAAAGAGGGCCTCTGAGAGCATTCCCAATAGCGCAATCGTCAAAACCCCAACGAGCACCACATCGGTGTGCATCAAGGTCGCCGCGTCTTCGATGAGGTACCCTAACCCCGAGGCGGCCGCTAACAATTCCGCCGACACCAAGGCACGCCACGCATAGCCAAAGCCGATTTGCAGTCCCGTACTGAGCGCCGGCAGAGTCGCCGGCCAGAGGATGTGGCGATAGTGCTGCGCACGGGTCAGCGTGAGCATGGCACTTAACTCATCCCATTTTTGCTCCGCATTCTCGAGCGCATGCGAGACCGATAAATACACAGGGAAAAACGTGGCCAGCACCACAATGGCAATCTTCGGAGCCTCGTCAATGCCCATCCAGAGAATCAACAAAGGAACAAGGGACAAGGGAGGAATGAGTCGTAGCGCTTCGACCAGCACAAAGCTGGAACGCGAGAGCCAACGAAACCGATGAAATAAAAATGCCAACCCAATCGCTAGACTGGCCGATACCCAAAAGCCCCCCAGCACGCGTAAGGAGCTCACCCAGGCATGATGCACGAGTGCCCCCGAGCTCAGCAACGACCAAGCGGTGTGAAGCACCGTCGTGGGCGCTGGCAATAAAAAGGCAGGAATCCAGCCCGTCTGACTGATCGCTTGCCAGACAAAGATCAAAGTGACGGGAAGCCAGCCATACCAGAAAAGCACTCGAAGGGTAGACATGCGATGAATGAGAAAAAGTCCCCAGCAAAAGGGACGTACGATTGAGTAGAGAGAATAGCCGCTAGTTTAACCGAGTTCGGAAAATCCGCCTAGCGCAAAATCACGGTGTGCTCGGCACGGAAAAAAGGGAGTAGCTAACTGAGCACTACTCCCTTTATCGTCGTGAGTTCGCCGTTAACTTATGCGACGAACACCAAGTCCATTAACAAGAACGTCGGGAAGAGAATCAACACCGACCAGACCATATACCCGAAGAAGCTCGGCATCTTCACACCGCGTTCATTACAGATCGCCACCGTCATAAAGTTCGGCGCGTTACCGATGTAAGTGACCGCCCCCATGAAGACGGAACCGAGCGAAATCGCCATCAAGGTGTGCGAATCTTCACCCATCAACACCAACGGATCACCACCAGCCAAGTTAAAGAACGCAAGGTAGGTCGGTGCATTGTCTAAGAAGGCCGACAAGATCCCCGTCAACCAGAAAAAGACCGTGTTATTGAAGGTACCATCGGTATTGGTCACGAGGGCCACGATCGGAGCGAAGGCCCCAGCATGACCGGCACGTAACATTTCCAGCACCGGAACGATACAGATAAAGATCCCAAAGAAGAGCTTCGCGACTTCCATAATCGGATCCCACGTGAAGTGATTCGCTTCACGGGTTTCACGCGTCGTGAGCTTCAATGAGAGCCCTGCCGCGATAATAAAGAGCACGTCACGCACTAACCCTTCTAAGGCAAAGTGCACGCCTAAGAACGTAAACGCTTGACCGGACTTCCAGAACCCCGCTAGGAGCACAGCGCCAATGATGAGCGCCAAGAGGAGCACATTCACCCCACCGTCAATCCCAAACTTGGCTTTGTCAGCGGGCGCTTTAAACCCGGCTGCAACGTCCTTTTTGAACATCAACGAGTCGATGAAGAAATAAATCGCTAAGAGAATCCCAACCGTCATCAACCAGGGCGCAATCAAGTGCTGCGTCGTCCAGAAGAAGTTCACCCCTTTCAAGAACCCCAAGAATAAGGGCGGGTCTCCGAGCGGCGTTAACGCGCCGCCGACGTTGGCCACTAAGAAAATGAAGAAAATAAACGTATGGATTTTGCGCGTACGGTTTTCATTGGCGCCAATGAGCGGACGGATGAGCAACATCGCGGCCCCCGTCGTCCCCATGAAGTTCGCCAACACGGCTCCTAAGCCCAAAAAGCAAACGTTCACAATCGGGCGACCCACAAACGAACCGCGCACGTGAATACCACCGGCGACAATAAAGAGTGAACCGACGAAAATCAAGAACGGTAAATAGTCGGTGAGCAGAATATGCGCAATGGCGTCAAAGGCCACATGCCCACCAAAGAAAATCCAGAGCGGAAGGGCACAGCACAGTGCCCAAAAGACGGCAATCTTACCGAAGTGGTGATGCCAGATGTGCGGAGCAAACAGTGGAAAGAGTGCGATCGAGAGCAAAATGCCCGCAAAGGGAACAGCCCATGTGAGCCCTAAACTCGTACCGTCTAAACCAGCCGAGGCAAAGGCTGCAGCGGGTAACAGTCCCACGATGGGCAACGCTCGTCGCAATACTGAAAGCATCTTCACAATTTCACTCCTTCATCCCCCAGCTAAACGGTTTGTCCTTTGGGGGCAAAAATACAATCTAAAAGACGCACGTTGGAAGAACCGCTGACAACCGAGGAGTGGTTTTTCCAATGTACATCGCTCACAACCTGAGTGCCTAAGTCCAACGAACTAAGAAGACACCCCTAAAAAAATACACTCCTTTTGTAATTTCTGCTGAGATTTTTTACGAAATTTGAATATTTCTAACCCTCACCTAGGTATTTTGCCTAGGGGATTGAGTGCGCGTCACACATCAAGCCGTGCGAGGGAGGAATTTTGAGCCTCCCCCACACGTGAGCAATCCTTGGGTAGAACACCCCCTACCGAGCGCTATTCGGCGGTTTTCGTGGCAATCTGGGCGGCTTTGCTGGGGGCTTCCAGACCAAAGACTTGACGCAAATACGACAGATACCCTTCGTCTTCGCACATCCCTTTTTCGGGCGCATCCGAGATTTTCGCCACGGGCTGGCCGTTGGCTTTGATCATCTTGATGACCACGTTAAGCGCCGTAGGTCCCAAGTCATTCATTAAGTTCGTACCAATCCCAAATCCAATCCCCACGCGTCCATGGAAACGTCGATAGAGTTCGATAATGCGAGGCACCGTTAAGGCATCACTGAAAATTAAGGACTTACTACGCGGGTCGCATTTATTTTTGGTCCAGTGCTCAATCATGCGTTCGCCCCAGACAAAAGGATCCCCGGAGTCATGACGTGCCCCGTCAAAGAGTTTGCAAAAGTACATATCGAAGTCTTTCAAGAAGGGCTCCATCCCGTAGACGTCCGACAAGGCAATCCCTAAGTCCCCGCGGTACTCCTTGGCCCACATCTCGAAACCAAAGACTTGGGAATCGCGTAAACGAGGCCCTAAGGCCTGACAGGCTTGCAGGTATTCGTGCGCCATCGTCCCTAAGGGGGTCAATTGGTACTTTTTCGCCAACCACACATTACTCGTGCCCGAGAGCATGTTGCCTAAGCCTGCCTTTAAGCGTTGAATGACCTCTTCTTGCCAGGCACGCGAAAAGCGACGCCGTGTCCCGTAGTCCGAAATATGCAAATCCGCATTATCGGGCTCGTTTAAGAGCATGGCCATCTTGACGTCCAAGCGACGGCGCCCTTCGGTTTTGTCCAGATCCGGATAGTGGTGACGGAAGTAGATTTCGTTGACTAATGCCAACACAGGAATTTCAAACAGAATCGTGTGTAACCACGGGCCACGAATCGAGATATCAATGCCGCACGGATAGTCGTTCGATTCCGTTACCTCAATGTAGGAGCGTTTGAGGTGAAAGAGGCTCAAAAAATCCACGTAATCCTGTTTGATAAACCGAAGTCCGGCTAAGTACTGTAACTCCTCATCGCTAAAGCGCAATTCACACAAGCTATCGAGCTCACGATTGATGTCCGCCACAAACGGACGCAGGTCCACATGGGGCGTGCGACACTTAAACCGATACTCCACATAGGCACCAGGGAACTGGTGCAACACGCACTGCTGCATGGTGAATTTATAAAGGTCGGTGTCCAGTAAAGATTCGATGATCACAGAGGTCTCCGCGTTGATTGGGAGAAGTACGTTGAGCAACGCTCACTCAGCGTACCCCTAAAAAAGAACCGTCGCTCAAAGACGGCAAGGGTGGATAAATCGAGAATCGATTCTCCACCCTCTCGTGGCGCTTTAGGCAAAGAGCAGCGCTTTATGTTGTGCCAAATCGATGGTACCGTGGCGCTGGGGTCGCAGTCCGTCGTAGCGTTCCATAAACGCCTCACTCGAGCTCCACGTTAAATTCGCTAAGAGTTCGTCCGCCGCGTCGGGGTCATTGCAGACCAGCACCATATCGCAGCCCGCACGTAAAGCGCGTTCAGCGCGTGCGGTGATGGTATTGGTCGCGGCCGCTTTCATGGACAAGTCGTCCGAGAAAATCAACCCTTTAAACCCTAACTCCTCACGCAACACTTGCTTTAAGAGCGTGGGCGAAAAGGTCGCCAATTCGTCATTAAAGGCCTTATAGCTCACGTGGGCGGTCATCACTGAGGCCAAACTTCTCAGAGCGCGATAGGGTTCCATATCGGCCCAAAGCGAGTGGAGTTCACGTTCATCGCTAGGAAGCGCAATGTGACTGTCGGCTTCCGCCCATCCGTGCCCCGGGAAATGTTTCCCGCAGCTACGCATCCCAGCGGCGGCTAAGCCATCAATAAAAGCCCCGGCGTTATCAATCACTTCCGTAGGGGTGGCGCCAAAGCTACGATTGCCAATCACGCCCGAACGCCCATAGTCAATATCGAGCACGGGGGCAAACGTCAGATCCACACCGCACGCGAGCAACTCCTCCGCCAAAATGGCACCGGCAGCAAAAAAGTGCGCTTTAGCATCGCCGCGAGCGCGCAAATCCCCCATCGCGGGCACCACAGTAAATTCCTCACGGAAGCGCTGTACGCGTCCCCCTTCGTGGTCCACTGCAATCAAAATCCCAGGGCGTGTGGCATGGATATCCTCACAAAGCGCCTTGAGTTGAGCACGATCGGTGTAGTTACGCGTAAAAAGGATCACCATCCCGGTCATCGGGTGGCGCAATCGTTGACGTTCGTGTTCAGTAAGGGACGTGCCCGCGATGTCCACACAGACGGGACCCAACGAAGCAGTGAGAGTGACTGACATGTAAAACCTTTGATTTTAAAGTACTCAATGAGCGTCCCTCTGGGATGCTCGGATGTGAAACCATTATAAGCGTGTAAGCTGATTGAGCTCCGCCAAAATACGACGTGTGTTCATTTCACGTCCTCCGAGGTGATGCTGAATCAGGGCTTTGAGGATATCGCGCAAAGTTCGCTGATGGGTTTTATTCGTAAAGTCTTGCATCAGCAGGGCCCCCACTGCCTCACGGCTCACCACCAGTGCGCCGTCCTTCGCCGCCTCGGTGAGGCGTTCGGCTTGCTCAGCACTCATCCCCACCAGTTCGCCCTCGGCCACCCGGTAATACGGATACTCCGGGTAGTCGGGCGCCACGGGTTGCCAACCGGCCAAGGTCAAAATCGTGGTTTCAAACGCACGTAAGGCGGGTTGCATATCGGCTTTGTCGCCCAGTGCGAGCGTATCGAGCACGCTCACATAGGCAGCAAATAACCCTGGGTGCACCTCTTCACGACGACAGAGTCGAATGACCAATTCGTTCACGTAAAAACCGCTCATGAGCGTTTCCCCCGTCAAGGGCGTCATCGTGCCTAACCAGGTCACGCTCGAGAGTTGTTTGGCTTCTTTTTTTCCCGTCCAATTAAAGAGGACGGGGCAAAACGGGGTCAGCAGTCCGCGCATTTGCGACGACGCGCGTTTCGCCCCTTTGGCAACCATGAAGACACGACCATAGTGAAGCGTGAGCACATCAAGCAATTGGCTCGTTTCGGACCAATCCCACGTATGCAAAATAAAGCCCGGCTCATCGTTCACTCGGCTTGGCATCGCCCCCTCGGTCTCCATGAGCGCTTCATCGCTCAAATACCCTTCGAGCATGCGCTCGACCGATTGGCGACGTCGCAACACCGTATCGAGCGTGTCGCTTCCTTGGTAGGAGGAGAGACGATCGAGCACCAACGGGCGTGCTCTGGGTCCCGTGCTACTACGCCCCGAGGCACGATCCGATCGTGGGCGCGGTACCCCTAATCCCGTACGCGGTTGCGAGGCCCCAGGGCCCCGCAGGGGCCCGTCCCTCGTTTCGTCGTTACGATTGGCCATCGTATCGTCCTAGCACGTGAGGTTATTCGTAACCCAACGTTTTGAGGGCCTTCACGTCATCAGACCAGCCACGACGCACACGCACCCAGACTTCCAAATGCACGGGTTTACCGAGCATATCGATCACGTCTTGGCGAGCTAAGCGACCAATTTCACGCAGTTTGGCGCCGCCTTCACCGATCACGATCGGCTTATGGCTTTCGCGCTCCACAATCAACGTGGCCACGATATCGGCGTTCTCATCGGTTTCAACCCATTTGTCGATGGTCACCGCAATCCCGTAGGGCAATTCGTCGCCCAACAAACGGAACGCCTTTTCACGGATCGTCTCGGCCACCAAGAAGCGCGGACTACGGTCCGTATACATATCCGGATCGAAGAACGGCACACTCTCTGGGAGGAGCTTTTCCACTTCGTCCAATAGTTCCCCAAGCTGACGTTCTTTTTCAGCCGACACCGGCACAATCGCCGTAAAGGGGAATTTCTCCATCGACTGCGCCATTAAGGGTAAGAGCGTCGTACGGTCTTTGGCTAAGTCGGTTTTGTTAATCGCCAAAATCACGTTTTTAGCGTCGCGATTTAAGAGTTTCAAGACTTCCAAATCGGCCGGCTTCCACCCCCCCGACTCAATCACGAAAATCACCGCATCCACTTCACCCAGCGTCGAGCGAACCGTGCGGTTCATCCGTTTGATCAATTGATTACCCACCTTGGTCTGAAACCCTGGGGTATCCATAAACACAAACTGGGCGTTTTCACGCGTCACCACCCCGAGCACACGATCACGGGTGGTTTGGGGTTTCTTGGACGTAATCGACACTTTTTCCCCGATCAAATGGTTGATCAAGGTGGATTTCCCCACATTGGGGCGACCGATCACGGCCACATAGCCACAGCGAAAACCCTCCGGGACGCTCACGTTGTGCGACCCGGGCAGGGCGGCGAGCATCGCCTCCAAATCGGGGGTATCGTCTTTTGTTTCTTCCATGGGCTTACTCCTGAGGGTCTTCCCGAATCAATTCATGGGGCGCTTTCAGGCGCGCCAAGATTTTGGCTGCCGCCTCTTGCTCTGCAGCGCGGCGATTGCGAGCACGGCCCTGCTCTTCGAGCGTTTCGCCACGGCTGTGCACGCGGCAAAAGCACGTGAATTCCAATTCATGGGCCATACCGCTCACTTCCACGACCCCATACTGAGGGAGCGGGCAGTGTTCGTGCTGCAAGTATTCTTGCAAACGCGTTTTCGCGTCTTTACTCAATTGTTCTGGAGAGAGTTTGGCCAAAATCGGTTCAAAAATACGCATCACCACGGCGTGTGCTTGCTCAAAGCCGCCATCCACGTAGACCGCTCCAAAGAGGG
>CAJJMF010000071.1 GCA_905192805.1 uncultured Sutterella sp.
CTACCGTTGAGATGCCTGAGCGCTATCGCTACAGGCATCCGTGGTATGACTTACTAAACTGGCGACGAGTTGCCCGCAAACAGCAGGGAAGCATTCCGTTCGCTCAGAGGACTTAAAAGTCAGTATAGGTGAAGCGTTTTTTCTGTGGATGCACTGCGTTAGCGGGTGACATCCAGCGTCAGAATGGGAGATCGATATCGTTACGTTCTTCAATTTTGTCGAGCAAGGCCTCCACCGACTCGAATCGGGGGCGTTGTCCAGCAGCAATCTGAGCTTTCACTTTCATGATTTCGGACCTTAAGTCGTTACGGTCCTTTTTGGGGAAGGTAATCACGGGGGTCAGAATACCTCCGTCTTTAACCGAAACTTCAAACAGGTCGCCTGTTTTTAGGCTAAGTTCTCTAATGATTTCTTGAGGCAGAGTAATTTGATCTTTGGAGTTGAGTTCCGCCACCATGATGGTTGCTCCTAGAAAAGGACGGTTCCGATACATTGAGTGTACCAAAAGTGTTTCGGCTTGGCTCGAATTACCTGAGTTGAATAGGGTTTGATTCAAAGGGAAAGGTCGAGCTAATCGCATCACACAAGTAGCCAATCGAAGTTTTGATGAACAGAAGGCTAGCGAACGGGAAATAAGGCAGGAGTGTCGTTTTGCCGTTCATCAAAAAAGCCCCCGAAGCGTTCGAGGGCCTTTATCTAAGAGTCACTACATTTGTGGAGTTTCCCGGCGTTCCTTCCTGCCGTGTGGCCAAAGACCATCATGTCAGCAATCGCGTTACCACCAAAGCAGTTTGAGCCATGAATACCACCCGTCACTTCGCCCGTAGCATAGACGCCAAGAGTAACTTCCTCGTAGGCCTCGAGCACTTAAGCGTTTTCATGGATACGAATGCTACCCAAATAGGGGACTAGGGCATACAACGAGCCTATGTTCTAGTTGTCCAGTGCACACTCAGTCAGTGGTTTTTCGAATTCAGAGCACTTGTGTATTCACAACAGACAGCCAATGGTAAACATGCTTAGCATACGGATCCTCCTTGGCGGCTACGAGCTCAGCCAATTTCAGGCTAATGTCGCGTAATAAGGGCGCACTTTCCACAAACGTCTCGAAGTCTCCCTTCTCCAATAAGTGGCTCAAATACAGAAACACAACGCCAATGTGATCCGCGCACCGCTGCCCACCGACCGTGGGTTGCGTGCTCAACAATGACCTCCAATCAAAGTTACGGCGCTCAAAGACCTCTTGTGTTCCTTGTGCTGCTTCATAATCGATCTGCGTGGAAGCATTCGGATCCTCACAGAGTCTGTAGAGGACATGACAGTGAACTGGCACATAGTCGGGGGAGAAAGGAAAGCAAAAGTGGTTATAAAAACTTTCTCGTAACGTTTCTAAGGAGATATTGCCTTCGGCAAAGTTCGGATTTGAGGTATCGTTCTCTTGGGGACCCACCAGAAGCAGATTCCCTACGGTTGTTAGCGTTGATTGCGCATGAAATAAGTCCGTCATTTGTTTACTCCAATAAGAAAGGCTGAGTAAAGTTACCCAGCCTTTAGCGATATCAAGAGTTACAGTTTAATTACCTTAGCCCGGGTATCGTAGAACGAGGCAGAGCCTCCTACAGGATCCATTAGTGCCATCATGGCGACATCAGGGTCGTTTTTCATGATCGGGTTTAGGTTCACGCCTCGAGCGCGTTCAGCATCGCCCTTTATCACCTTGTTGCCGATACGACCGTTTGCAGCGCCGTAGCCTTTGTGACCAAACCCAACGATAAAGCTGAGAACACCAGGAGCGACCCCTTCACGAAGTAAGGCAGTCCCGTCTTGCGTCCCTGTTGTCGTTTCGACGCGGATACGGTCGCCATTGCGAATACCCAATTTTTTAGCATCGCCTGCATTCATTTCAATGGCGTTGGAAGCGCGAATTTCTCGAATGGTCGTACAACTCGGTAGGCGAGAGTGCGACTGCAAAGGTGACTTTTGCGTCACGATAATAAAGGACTTATTAGCATCCTCACCTAAGCTGGCAAGCTTCTTACCCAAGATGGTCATGGGTTCTTGCCAGTGTGCCATGCCCGAGTAGCGTGCTCCCGTCATACTGTCTTTGCCCATGGCGACTTTTTCAGCGTATAGGTGCAAGGTTTTGTTATTTTGTCGAGCCAGTTGCTCACCTTTGTATTTGTTGGCAACGGGTTCAAAACGCCCACCATGGCTCATCACAAACAGGGTTTTCGCCCATTCGTCGGTGCGCAAACACGCTTTGAATCGTTCATAGTAGGGGGTGAGACCCGCTGCGGCAATATCTTCCTGAGTGGCGTCAGGGCAAGGCTCTCCGTTGAAAGCGACATTGGCGGTGGCCTTCAAATACCAGTCTTCCATACGGTTTAAGGGCCAGAGTTGCTTATTGTTGTCCACAATGGCGTTCTCGCCGAACCCTTTCATGCCTAAGGCTTTAGCAACATCGATTAAGAACGTTTCATAGCAATAGGGCGAGCCATCTTTCTTTTTCTGAGTCAATGGTTCAACAACGGGTGAGCGTACCCCAATGCCTTTCACGAGCACTGTATCCGGTACGCCGACGTGCACATAACGTTCCAAATAAGTGATATCAGGGACGATGTAGTCGGCATAAAGGGTCGAATCACCGATAACGATATCGCTTGAAATGATGAGCGGAATATGATGCGGGTCTTTGAGCGCTTCGATGAGTGCCTGATTGGCCTGTCCAGGAGCCGAATACAGAGGCGTTGCCATTTGCCAAATGAGGATTTCCGCACGGTACGGGTATCCTTCTAAGGCAGAGGGAATAATTTCGCTAAAGATATCCTTGGAGTAGGGGAACCAGGGACGCTTCGGCGGATAAGGATTTTCGTTTTGCTCGATCTTACGCTTAAATTCCGAGGAGTTTTGATAATGGGCTTTTTCTCGGGTAATCGGTAACCCGACAGCAGCATTGTCCAATTCAGGAATTGCCGTTAAGTCATAGCGACCTTTTGCATAGTCATAGGCGCCGCCCCCGGTGGATGCACCTCCTTTCCAGTTGAGGTTACCGATCATCATGTTGAGCATATAAATGGCAAGCCCCGTGTAGAACGCATTCGTATGCTGCGCGATCCCTCGATAAAACTCAACGACGGCCTTGCGACCATGACTCATTAATTCATCGGCTAATGACGTGATCGTCTTGGTAGGTACCCCACAAATGGCGGCGTATTCTTCAAGACTATGCGCTTTACTCGATTCATAGAGTAAGGAGAACACACTCTTGACTTCAATGTTGTTGAACTTACCTACATAGAAGAGCTCAGCTTTTCGACTTTGTTTAAAAGACGTCGGCTTCTGGGTTTCGGCATCCACGACAATGGCCCCTTCACCATCGAGCCCAATGTCTTTGGGTTGGAGGTAGCGCCATTGGTTGGGATGACCTTCCTGAGTGATGACGAGCCACGTCGCATCACAGCTATTCAATTCTCCAATCGCTTTGGCGGCCTCGTCGCTAGGGGCAGTGAGAAATTTCTCATTAAAGCGTTTTTGCTCAATAATATGGCGTACCATGGCCATAGCGAGAGCCCCGTCAGTGCCCGGTTTGATAGCAACCCATTGCATATTGGGATTGCTGGTTACCGTCACAGGTAAAACCGGATCAATGACGACAATCTTGCAGCCCTTTTCACGCGCGATGGCAGAGTATTTTCCGAGCGTTTGCATGGGGAAATTCGCCTCACCAGGCGCCGTCCCCCAGTACATCACAAATTCACTATTGCAGAGGTCAGCATGTAAATTGTGTTTGCCGGCATAAACATAACCCGTTGCAATATGGTGGCTTTGTTCGCAAATATTGGTGTGTTCGAAATTGTTGACTGTACCAAACGATTTGGCAAAACGCGATTGGAAGTCTTTGCGAGACTTCACAATACGTCCCCCTTGAATAACCAATTGGTTGGAAATGTGACCGTAGTCGGGGTTCTTCTCATCGATCAACTGTTTACGACGTTCATAAAGCCAGCGGAACCCTTTCACCTCAACGTCTTTTCCGAGAGGATCATTGATGCCCGCGTAGAGTTTCCCACCCTCGACCACGTCGTGGATTAACTGCTCCCAGCTAATGGGCACCCATTGATTGGATCCACGGGGACCATTGCGCTTCAAGGGAACAGTAATACGATGTGGGTCATAGAGTACTTGGATGCCAGAGATGCCACGGGCGCAGAGCGTACCAGGACGGGTGGCTGTATCCGAGAGGGCGGTCCCCATGTCCAGATAGTCCACTTTGGTATTGGGATGCCACGGGTTACCGATTAAGCGCACAAGATCCCCAGAGGAACGTTTCACGATAGCGCGAATACCGCACTCACCATGGCACTGTAAGCACACCGAGTGTTTAATCGCAAAGTCGGGGTTGAAATAATGCTTACCCGTTTTGGCATCGAACTTCCATTCGGTAGCTTTGGTTGTGGTCAATGAACCCGCGGAAGCGCAAAGGGGGCTAGCAGTCGTTGATGAGGCCAAGGCAATAGAGGCACAACTTTTAATGAATTCGCGACGTTGCATGATATTAACTCCCAAAATAGGATTTTTGTGCCGGAGTCGACGTTAGTTTGGTGTTGCCAACTCCGATGTAATAGACCTTTGGACTCGTCTGAAATTCTTTGTTTAGAACGACATGTGGAGTGTCTTTCAGCCGTTGACTGATTTCGGAGGTCTCATCGTTTATATCCCCAAAGATACGTGCATTACCGACGCAGGATTCCACGCATACTGGGAGTAAATGTTCGGCAACACGGTGCGCGCACAAGTCACACTTATCGGCTTTGTGCGTTTGTGTGTCGAGATGGCGTGCACCGTAGGGGCAACTTTTCACGCAGGCACCGCAACCAATGCACTTTTTCGCATCGATAACGACAATGCCTTCGTCATTACGCCAAGTGGCTTTCACGGGGCAGACAGGGATACATGGAGCTTTCTCGCATTGGTTGCACAATTGTGGAAGAAAGACGCGACGCGTGTCTGGGTAGGTACCGACCTCGATATCAGAGACCCAGGTTCTGAAGTGGTTGACACTCACCTTGTTTTCTAACTTGCACGAAACTGTGCAGGATTGACACCCAACGCAACGGTTGAGGTCAATAAGCATTGACCATTGTTTATTCATGTTGACCTCCATGAGTCATCGATAAATCTTATTCTGTTGATTTTATTCGTCTAATGACCTAGTTATATATAGGGTATAACAACTAAGTAAAAAGAGTTATATGATATAAATAAATCGCAGTAGAGTATTTGAGCTCTCATGAGGAACTTTTCTGGCGTACGAAAATGCGTGTTCCACTATGTACATACGTCGTCGATGGGGGCGATCGGGGGGATTTTTAACGTAGGTACGTAACGAATGATGGAAATCCCTAAGAGAGAAAAATCCACCAATCTCTTGATGTAGATCTAATGGGATCCTGAATGTAAAAAGGCGATTGCTTCACGAAGGCGGTTTCCCGGTCAGCCTGGCTCGCCCAGGCCAATGGATGAGGAAAAGGGCTGACGAGGGATAGCCAACAAAAAGCACTCAAAGATTCGTAAATACCAAGTAAATAGAAGTTTATGAGGGAAGTTTGAGCACGGCTTGAAAGGAAGGTGTCCGATGACAGAGACACCGAATCCGGGGCCTGGACGCCGTCACGGTAAGCTGCTAAGCTGCCAGGAAAGATCCTTTTCCCGATTTCTGTACACTGCCCTCACTATGACTGGACTCTACGAACGACTCCTCACCCAATTATTCAAGAAGAAAATTGAGTCGGATTTGACCCTGACCTATTATTACGGCGAACGTCGATTAACGCCCGACGAAGCCGCCCGAGTGCTCTCAAGTTATGTGGCGCAGTTGTTAGAGACCGTTCTTAGCAAACGGTTAAGCGACAATGCCAACATCGAAGCAGCGATCGCGTTTGTGAATACGCTGGTTTTGCAGATTGCCCAGACGGAGGTCAATCCCCAGGATAATTTGCTCGATACCAAAGGGCGACTCTTAACAGCCATTTTGGAGCGTACGCAAAGTGAGGAGGCAATGCAGCACGAAATCACACGCTTGATGCCTACGACGGGGCTTCTGCAAGGGAGGCTCTTTAGCGGTGCGTCCGAAGACCCCACGATGGCGAGCGAATTGGCCCGTGAAATTGTCTCGGCTGATCGTATTGATTGGTTGGTGAGCTTTGTACGGGAGTCTGGTATTGCCACGTTAATGCCGAGCCTAGAAGAGGCCACGGCTCGTGGGGCCAAATTTCGTCTCTTAACGACCACCTACATGGCTGTGAGTGACTTTTCGGCGATTAAACGCTTAGCCAGCCTCCCCAACACCGAGGTGCGTATTTCGTACAACGAAACCACGACGCGTCTGCATGCCAAAGCGTATCTCTTTTACCGGGCAAGCCAAAGTCATACGGTCTATGTCGGATCATCGAACCTCTCGGGGCCAGCGTTAACACAAGGGATGGAGTGGAATATCAAAACCACAGCCCTTGAGTCACCTCATGCGGTGGACGCGATGTTTCGCCAGTTTGAGGCCTATTGGCATGACACCGATCTCTTTGAACCCTATCAGGTGGGCGACGATGAGCGGCTACAACGGGCGTTGAGTCGCCCCTACCGACCGCTCGAATTAAGCGAGGACGAGCTGAATACGTTGGAGAGTACAGACGGTCTTCCGATGGCGCCCTATACGCTCTTTGACTACCAAGAAGAGGTGCTTACCCGTCTGGCAGAATCCCGCGAGGCTCTCCACTCACGACGTAACCTCGTGGTAGCGGCCACGGGGACCGGAAAAACCGTGATTGCCGCGAACGACTTTAAACGGTACCGGGAGGCGCATCCCGATGCCACCCTTCTGTTTGTCGTGCACCGTGAAGAAATCATCCGCCAGGCGCTTGGCACATTCCGTCGCGTGCTGGGTGACGAAAGCTTTGGGGAGATGTGGTTTTCGGGGGTTCGGCCGCGTGAATTTAGGCACGTGTTTGCCTCGGTGGCGACCTTACGCAATCAGATCCAACTGGGGATCTTTCGGCCCGATGCGTTTGATTTCATCATTGTGGACGAAGCGCACCACGTGATGGCGCCCGAATATCAACAGGTGTTGAGTCACTTTACGCCCGATGTGCTCGTGGGCTTAACGGCAACCCCAGAACGACTCGATAAAAAAGACGTGAAAGGCTATTTCGATGGGCGCTTCAGTGCCGAAATCCGTCTTGCCGATGCCATTAATCGTGGGATGTTGGTTCCCTTTACCTATTACGGCGTGCCCGATGTGTTGGATCTCAAAGACGTGAAATGGGCGCAAGGGCAATACGTGGCGAGCGCGCTCTCGGAACTCTTTGTGAATAGTACCGAGCGTAGCCGATACATTCTCGAGGTGGTAGCGGAGAAAATCCCCGATTTTGCGCAGATTCAAGCGCTCGCGTTCTGTGTGGATCAGGCGCATGCCCGAGCGATGGGGGAGGCGTTTACGAACGCGGGCTATCGGGTCGGAGTGCTCACCTCTGACAATCGTCAAGAGCGAACGGACTTATTGGAGCGATTAAAGCGTAAAGACATTAACTGCTTGTTTGTGGTCGATATGTTTAACGAGGGCGTGGACATTCCTGGGATTGATACGGTGCTCTTTTTACGCCCCACGCAAAGTTTGACGATCTTTTTGCAGCAGTTGGGCCGCGGTTTACGTCGTGCCAAAGATAAAACCCGTTTGCGGGTCTTGGACTTTATTGCCCGCACGCGAGCGGAGTTTAACTGGGCGGTACGGTTTGGGGCCTTATTAGGGTTCTCAAACAACGCGAGCCCCATGAGTGTGTACGACGCGCTCAAAAAGGGAACTTTCCCAACCCTTCCCGAAGGCTGCCAGATCGCGTTGGCGCCATTCGCACAAGAAGTCGTCCTCGAAAATATCAAGAACCACATCGAACAACTCCAAAAGACATCGAAACTCAAGAATGTCTTTGTGAATTGGACCGATACGTATAAACGCACGCCTCGTTTGGCCGACTTTTTGCGCGATACGGGTATCACGTTGGAGCAACTCTATCGCTGGGGTACGTGGACGCAATTAAAAGCGATCCAAAATAAAGCGAAACCGGCTGACACCAAGGCACTGCAAACGATGGTGTATAAGCGCTGGCTTCTCGGAGGAGATCGCGACTATCTCGCCTTTTTAATGCGCCTCGTGGACGCACAATTTTCACTAAAGGTAAAGAACTTGTCGCCCACGGAACAAACGTATTTGATGATGTTCTATTGGGACTACTACAACAGGACAAAAGCCGTCGAGTCGCTAGAAGACATGCTTAACGCGATGCGCGATGATCGGGCATTTGGGGAGGAGTTAAAGGAATTGCTCCCGCTGCTCTATGACACGGTTGAGGGGGTGTCACCCCCTGAGCCCTCGCCGCTGAGTGATCGTATCCCGTTGAAACTGCATCACTATTACTCTCGTCGTCAAATCATGGTGGCTTGCCGGCGTTGGACACTCACGGAAAATCCTGATCTTCAAGGGGGAGTTAGCTCCTCAAAAGGCAATGGTGACTATCGAGGTCTACCGCCCATTGATTTACTTTTCGTCGATATCAACAAAGATGGGAAAACCGAGTCCACGGCCTACGAAGACTATGCCATAGACCGAACGACTTTCCACTGGCAGTCGCCCAACAATACGACGGAAAATTCCAACCGAGGCCAAAAGCTTTTGGATACCACTCGAGTGAAACTTCTTTTTGTGCGCTACCAACGGATGCATGACAGTCAAAGACGAAACGCCTATGTGTATTTGGGGGCGGTGAAGCCGCTGAGTCACCGGGGCGAACGTCCCATTTCCTTTGTGTTCCAATTGGATGCACCGATGCCTGATGAGGTCTTGAGTTACTCCCAACGTTAAATCCTGATCGGGGCAACGAGCGAGGCGCTGCGTTGTCCCGACAGCTTTCACGGTAGGCTCCGCTCGATTACCCACCCAAGCACACCTTCAGGCCTCTTTCTGGTTTTGTTTCTCGTCACCTTCCGTCTTAACATCACACTAAATCGATCAAGATAAGTGGTCACGCACCATAATGTCTGCCCTACAGTAGATTACAAAGTTGAAAATATTCCATAGACCAAATAATTAAACGATAAAAAATATGATTTAGGGTTTTCCCGTAAACGGGGTTTTAGGGTATTCCTTTTTTTTCAAAAGGCGTGTAATATGGATGACGCTTTTTTCAAATAACACTTATCATCTGTGTTAGGCAGCGTCATACCTGTATATATATTATTTATGTGCATGGGGCGTTTGGTATAGAATCTATACCAGAATTTTCATGACGAGTTTGTGTTCGACACGAACGCGAATACCCATGAAAAACTTTCACGGATGATCCGTTCGAAAGTGTTCAGAGGAGAGCGGCGATGTGCCACGCTTTGGCACCAACTTTTTTGTGCGCCGACCCAACCGAACGACATCACTGTGATGACCATCGATCGAGCCGACCCGAATAAAAACGAAGGAGAGACCCTCATGGGCGAAAGGACTCACATCAATCCATTGTTCATAGAGAACCCATCCTTGCACACGCCGTCCCTAGGCGTGCCGACCAACACACTGTCATAGGCGAAATGCGATGAAAATGACCGAAAATAATGACACCAATCAGACCGAACCAACCGTGTCGGGTTCGGAGAATCCCCTCAAAGCGACGGAAGCGAATACCGTTGCTCAACCGGACGCCACTCGAGCGAATGACTTACCAGTCGCGGTGTCCGTGCATACCCCCACCACGACGCCAGAAAGCAAGGATCCCACGGTGGATTCGCTTCGCGCAGAAGACGGGTTGACCACCGAGACGGGAGTGAAGTCACTTCCGGGGTTAAGCCGCCGAGCCGAAACCACGCCCTTAGCGGCTAGGGTTGAACGACCGGGGGAAACCCTCCCGGCAGCCATGGAGTTACGACTGCTCTCCGAGAGGGTGGAAGACATGAAAGCGAGCTTCACACGCGCCTATCCTCAGTTTTTGGCACTCTTTGAAAATCACCAATACCACGATAAAACGAAAGTATTGCTTGAGGATTTTCTCCGTTTGGTGTTATCGGCCGTGAAGTTGTTTCCAGGGGAGACATTCTCCATGGGAGATTGGGTTCTGGTCACCGCTCCCGATCAGCAAAAGGGTCAGCGGGCGAGTGTGCGGTTTTGTTTGTACCGATTTAATCGCAAGTATTTGATTATCCGCGACGTCCCTGTACCCGAGGAGGTGCATTGATGGGCGCCTCTCCAGCGGTCTTGTGTAGCCAAGGTTTGCTTCTCGCTCTGTCGCAACACGAGTCGTGGTGGGCTAACGGGAGACAGTGATCGTCGTCACTGTCTTCGTCAGGTTCAAAAGGGAGGGCCCAAAAGGTCCTCCCTACGTACGGTGGAGGATTTCGTGGACGCTAGTCGCGCTTAAACCGAAACATTTTTTTCAGCCGTGCCAACGCTTTCACGGTGACGTCATACTGAAGCTCGAGTTCGTCCTTCGCTTCCCGGAAAAACGTCGCAAACTTTAGATAAGACTGCTTTTGGGTTGGTGACAGGAGGAGCGTCTGTGCCGACATTTCAAAGAGTTGCTTGAGTTCATTGATCTCTTGGAAGTCTTTTGGTTTAGGCACACGGAAGAGAACCAAAAAACTGTGAACCGTGTAGCGTTTTAACGCACCATTGAGATAGTGGATGAGGAACCGTTGAAAGTAGGGGTCATCATAGAAGAGTTCGACTTCTTGGAGTTTCTTTTTTAGGCATCGGTAGTGTGTTAAACAGACAAGCGCCTCAGCGAGCGAGTGTTTATTCGTTTTGCGAAAATCGGCACTTGCTTTTTCCCAGTGGGCGATCGCTTCAAAGGTCTCATCGCTGTGGTGTAGCAAGGGGCCACGGAAAAACGCCTTCTTCACTAAGGTTAAGGCTTTGGCACACGAGCGCATCTCCTCGTTGAGGTACGCACGATCTTCGGGTGAGAGCGAAAAATGGGCGAGCACTGTACGGTAGAGACCAGCCAATTGGCGCACTTTTTTCTCTGCCGTGGGCGTCATGAAGATCACCACGTTGAGTGCACGAAGGTCTTTCATATCCTCACCTTTATAGTTAAGTATATCTACATATGAACATAAATCTTGAACTTCAACAACACCTATATCCTCATTATTTATACCTGGTAAATTGCTAAAAGCTCCAACTATATCGATAACTCTTATTTTCTTTTTCTTTCCTGCATTTATATATATTTTCGTTACTTCACTATGAATATTTTTCTCTATTATTTTATTTTTTCTATTACAATATATGTA
>CAJJMF010000072.1 GCA_905192805.1 uncultured Sutterella sp.
CTCGGAGGTCTTCTTGACTCAAGGGATGCTGTATTTTTGCCAAAGGGTGTGCGGGGGAGATGGCAAAGACCCATGTGGCAATGCCCATTTCTTCCGAAACAATGTCATCGAATAATCCCAGCTGGTTGGGGGCGCCAACGGCAATATCAGCCCGTTTATCCATCAGTGCATCCCAAACCCCATCGTGGACATCGGTCGTTAAGGCTATCTGGGTTTGAGGAAAGTGACGCAGACTCTCACGAATCAGTCCGAAGAGCGCTTGGGGATTGATGATGTTGTTGAGCGTAATGCGAATCAGAGGTTCAACCCCCGAGGCAAGCCGTTGGGTGGAGTGTTGTAGATCGTGGAGTTGGCTAAGAATCGAAAGGGAATTCTTTACAAAATAGTAGCCCGCTTCGGTGAGCTCAAGCGCTTTTCCACGACGGTGAAAGAGTTTCACCCCGAGGTCCGATTCGGCTTTGTTAAGGGTGTAGCTGAGTGCAGTGGGGACTCGATTTAGTCGCTCGGCAGCGCTGGTGAACGTTTTACATTCGGCAAGCGTCACAATAACGAGAAGCGTTTGGGTGTTCAAAAACATGGGTGAGTCCTCCCTGCTGCTCAAACGATGGTCACAAGTAGTCAACAGTAAACAGATTTAATGGAGAAATCAACTGCGACGTGTCGCGCTAATGTGTTCCAACAGGATGGTGGGCACGAATAAGGCATTCGTTTTGTTCGTAGGGAGCGCAGAGACATCGAACATGGGCAACGGCAAATGTGTAGGATAGTTTTGATTATTGCCGTGGTGTGAGCGTCAGGATTTTTTAAAGTGCTCACGTGATGGGACAATCTGGTGCGCGATACTGGGTTCGAACCAGTGACCCCTGCCGTGTGAAGGCAGTGCTCTACCGCTGAGCTAACCGCGCAATAACGATCCGATAGGCGCAGAAGCTGCGCGTGATGGTCGTTGAGGAATCGACGAGTGTACGATCACCCTCAAGAAAAAAGGTAGCTTCATCGAAAAGCTACCTTTTGGAATTCTGGTGCGCGATACTGGGTTCGAACCAGTGACCCCTGCCGTGTGAAGGCAGTGCTCTACCACTGAGCTAACCGCGCTTAGAGATTGATAATTCTACAGGGATTTCACCAAAAAGCAAATAGCGGGGTCGTGAATCCCGTAAATGCGGTAGTTTAGCGGTAAGGGTTCATCCCTGGTGGCGGTGTCCAGCCATTGTCCACACAGCCCATATTGGCCAATTTATCAGCCATTTCGTTCCCGGGGTCTCCCGCGTGACCGCGAACCCAACGCCAGTCAATGCTGTGTTGCGACTGCAACGTATCTAAGGTTTTCCAGAGATCGGCATTTTTCACGGGGCTTTTATCGGCAGTGACCCAACCTTTCGCTTTCCAGCCTTTGATCCAGCGGGTAATGCCGTCGCGCACGTAACTGCTATCGACATGAATAATGATCTGCACGGGCCGTTTTACGGCACGGAGGGCTTCAATCACCGCCGTGAGTTCCATCCGATTATTGGTGGTGTCTTGGGTGCCTCCATGGAGGGTTTTCGTATGGCGACCGTATACCATGTACACGCCCCAGCCTCCAATGCCAGGGTTCCCTTTGCAGGCGCCGTCGGTCCAAATTTCCAAGGGAGGCTCAAGTGGATTCATCGCAAATTCTCGTCTGAGTATGTTAAAAAACCGTCATTGTGGGTCATTGTACTGGGGTTTTACGACTGGGTGCGCCACAACGCGCTGCGCCAGGGATCAAGGGGGGTGTCTTTTTAATCGTATCAATGCGACCGACGAGTTTGATATTTGCGACGCGTTTGACGGCCGACAGGATGACAAGATTGGCGCATTGTGGTGCCCAACGGTCTCCGGCTTTGTTGAGCCATGCCCAATGCTCAAAACTCGCACGAGAGGTGCAGGCGGGGGTATAAAGCCCGAAATAACCTCGATCAATTTGCAAACCTAATAGTCCGAACCAATCCTTGATGCGCGGTAAGGCAATGGGATGCACCGTACTCGGAAGATAGGGTTTCGCGCCCAAACTGATCCGTTTTTGTCGTAGCCACCAGAGGCTCAAGGGGTTAAAGAGCGCTAAGACGAGACGCCCTTCGGGACATAAAACGCGCACCGCCTCACGTAAGACGTGTTGCGGTTCGCTCGCCACATCGAGGGTATGTGGGAGTGTGACCAAGTCAAAGGTCTCGTTATCAAAGGGTAATTCGGTGGGATGAGCCACGACGGCACGTCGCGCTTCCCCTATGTTGGCTCCATTACTTTCATCACACACCGTAATCCAATGCCGCGCAATTCGATTCACGATGAGGGTATCGAAGTCGGGAAGACCGACTTGCAGGGCATCATAACCAAACACATCCGCGGTTTCGCTCTTAAAGCGCTCGGACTCCCATTGAGTCAATTGAAGCCCGGGGGCTGTAGCAAGAAAGCGCGAAAAGGTGAGTGTAGTGGACATTTCGGATGACAACCTGCAATGCAATACGGAAAAAGCCTTGAATTCGTGACAAAAGTTCGTGAGTTTTACACTTTGTGCACATGAGTCAGGCAACTACAGCATACAATATTAGGTTAAAGTGCCTACATTTGGCATCAATAGTCTATGGTAACAAAACCTTTGAGTCCCCCGAGAGCATGAAAACGATCTGCGCCCTTCCTCTCCTCGCCGCCAGTTTGATGGTGGGTACACTGGCAACTTCGAATTTGGCACGTGCGGAGGCCGTTGACGATTCGACGTTCGCCAATGCAATGACGACGAACTCCACGAGCACCAACAAAAATACCTCGACCAGTGAAGGGGATGCAGGGGATCCTGGCGTGTACCAAGACGTCTGGGAACGCATTCGTCGTGGCTACAAAATGCCCACGTGTGAATCGCCCTTGGTGGATAAATGGGTCAAATATTATGCGCAGGATCATGCGGATTATTTAAACCGCATGTTTAATCGTTCAGGACAGTACCTCTATCAAGTCATTGAAGACGTCGAAGCACGTGGAATGCCGACGGAGTTGGCACTTTTGCCCTTTGTCGAAAGTGCCTTCCAGCCTGAAGCGCTCTCCAAAGCCAAAGCTTCGGGTTTATGGCAATTTATGCCAGCGACGGGGAAAACCTACGATTTAGCCCAAAATCGCTGGCGTGATGAACGTCAAGATATTCTCGAAAGTACCCGCGCCGCGCTCGATTACTTTCAGTATCTCTATGGCATGTTTAACGATTGGCACTTAGCCCTAGCAGCCTACAACTGGGGCGAAGGCAGTGTCTCGCGAGCGATTAAACGCCAAGAGTCTCGGGGTGGTCAAACCGACTACTTAAGTCTCAAAATGCCTAACGAGACGGCCAACTATGTTCCAAAACTCGAGGCGATTAAGCGCATTGTGTCCAATCCGGATGCCTTTGGGGTCACGCTTCCCGATGTGGGTAATGAGCCCTATTTTGTGACGATCAGCAAACCCCGCGATATTGATACGGGGATTGCGGCGGAGTTGGCTGGGATGAAGGTGAATGAGTTCCGAGCCCTCAACCCGAGCTTCAAGCTGCCTGTCATCGTTGCTGCGCATGACAACATGATGCATTTGCCCGCCGATAAGGTGGATTCCTTTATTGATAATTTGGCCAGCTGGATGGATAGCGGTCAACGCCTGTCGCGTTGGACCACTTATGTGATGGCCGATGGCGATACCTTAGCGAGTGTTGCGCAACGTACCGGGATGACCGAAGCCGAACTGCGTGAGGTAAACGGAATTCCCGCGGGTCGCAATGTCATGACCAATTCCACGCTCCTGGTGCGTGCAGGCGAGGATGAACAAGAAGATATTACGATTGCTGCGGCCGATGCCCGATTGCAGTTGTCGCCCGAAACGACGTGGCGTCGTGTGACTTATCGTGTGCGTAGTGGCGATACGATCGAAGCGATTGCTGCCCGCTGGCACATTACAACCAAGTCGATCGTTCGTACGAATCGATTACGTTCTGCTCGCCTAAAGCGCGGGCAACGCTTAATTTTGACCGTTCCGTCTGTCGAACGTACGCCGATTGAGGCCGCACCAGCACGGGTCGCTCAGGCGCAAGAGCCCGAAACACAGGATTCAGTGCGTCTGCATTCGGTCGGCTCGAGAGAAACGCTCAACTCCATTGCCAAACAATACGGTATCAGCGTCGCGGATTTACGTAAAGCCAACCCCAAAGTGTCGAGCCGTTTGCGTCGTGGCCAACGTCTGCGTATTCCGACCTCAGGAGCGCCCGTTTCGTTACCGAAGTTCTATGTGGTTAAGCGGGGTGATACGTTAATGGAAGTGTCCCGTCAGACGGGGGTCTCGGTGACGCAATTGCAACGTGCTAACCGCTTAAGTAGTGTGCATTTGCGCGTTGGTCAAAAGCTGGAAATTCCTTCGGGACAAGAAAGTCGTGTGCAAGCGCCTAAACCCGCGTCTGGCCCCTCGGACAGTAACGAAGAAAGTGGCCCCACGCACCGGGTTTCCCGTGGAGAAAGTTTATATAGTATTGCCAAACGCTATGGCGTAAGCGTGAGTGCCATTCAGGCCTTAAATAATTTAAAGTCCAAACACGTACGGGTGGGGCAAACCTTAGAGATCCCGCCTGGAAGTGCCGTGAGTACATCGTCGTCGGGGCAGAGTCCTAGGGCGAACACACCAAGTAGTGACAGTAAAACCTATAAGGTGAAAAAGGGTGATAACCTAGCCTTGATTGCTCGTCAGGCCGGTACCTCTATAGCGGCTCTGAAAAAATTGAATCGACTCCGCTCGAATCGTGTTCGAGTGGGACAAACGCTTCGACTTCCTTGAGATCAGTGCGAGCGTTAATCCTTGACTCATATGAGTGAGGCAAGTCATCCGCACGGATGACTTTGCTCTGCTAGTGGCAAGTCGTTCGTGTAAGCTCACTATTTTTGAACGCTTTGGTGTGGCCAAAAGGAGCGCAACAGGCACCTACTACACCAATAAAGCATTTTTAGGAAAATAAACATGGGATTTTTAGCTGGCAAGAAAATTTTGATCACGGGCGTGATTTCTAATCGTTCCATTGCGTATGGGATTGCTCAGGCTTGCCATCGTGAGGGCGCTACACTCGCCTTTACCTATGCCTCAGAAAATCATGCCGATCGTGTGCGTAACATTGCTCAAGAATTTGGGTGCGATTTGGTGTTACCCATGGACGTTAGCTCCGACGAACAGATTGCTCAAGCCGTGACCCTATTGTCCAGTCAGTGGGATGGCCTCGATGGGCTTGTCCACTCCATCGCGTTTGCTCCGCGTGAAGCGATCGCTGGGGACTTCTTGGAAGGGTTAAGTCGTGAAGCGTTTAAGACGGCGATGGATATCTCGGCGTATTCCTATCCTGCGCTCGCGAAAGCCTTCTTGCCCATGATGAAGGGTCGTAAGGCGAGCGTGCTCTCGCTCTCCTACATTGGCAGCGTACGCGTGATTCCGAACTACAACACGATGGGCATTGCTAAAGCTGCGCTTGAAGCCGGTACCCGCTATTTAGCGTCGAGTTTAGGCAAAGAAGGTATTCGTGCGAATGCCGTTTCGTCCGGCCCGATTCGTACCCTCGCAGCGGCCGGCATTAAGGACTTCTCCAAGCTCTTAAATGCCATGGAGCAAGCGACCCCCTTAGGACGTACTGTCACGATCGAGGAAGTGGGCAATACCGCTGCCTTCTTGCTTTCGGATCTTGCCAGTGGGATTACGGGGGATGTGGTTTATGTGGATGCAGGGTTCCATGCCATGGGCGCTGCTATGCTCAGCGAATAACTCCCTTATCCTACCTTCCTATCTCTTCCCTACTATGAGGAGAAAGCGTTACGATAATGACTTTCTCCTCGTTTCCCAAAAGAGTCTAACCTCATGCCGAAGTCTTTCCAAAACATTGCGGTTTTAGTCAAACCTACTGAGACGGATCCACGTCCGTTACAAGCCTGCTTAGCGGTGCTTGAGCGTTGTGGACGTACGGTATTTTTGTGTGAAAACAGTGTGCGTCTGCTGGGTTCTCCGAGTCACATTCGTGGCTACAGCCGTCAGGAGTTGGCGCGTCGCGTGGATATGGCTGTTGTTTTGGGAGGCGATGGTACGCTCTTAGGGGTTGGGCGCCATATGTTTGGCTATGATGTGCCGATTGTGGGTGTCAATGCTGGACGTCTGGGCTTTATTACCGATATTGTGCTCGATGAGATGGAAGAGGTATTGCCTCAAGTCTTAGAGGGGCAATATACGCTCGATGAGCGTCATCTTCTCGAAGCGGATATTGTCCGTGATGGAAAGGTCGTCTTTAGTGGTGTGGCGGTCAACGATATTGGGGTGACGCACGGTCGTGTTGGCGGCATGGTGGAGTTTGTTATCTACGTCAACGGCCAACAGATGTCGTCGCAGCTCGCGGATGGCATTATTTGTTCGAGTGCAACGGGTTCAACCGCCTATTCGCTGGCTGCAGGGGGTCCCATTATGCATCCCGCCTTAAACGGGTTGTGTTTAGTTCCCGTGGCTCCCCATACCCTCTCGAGTCGGCCCATTGTGTTGCCTTCGGATGTGACGATTGATATTGAAGTGATCAAGGTGCGCGATGCCGTGGCATACTACGATATGCAGGAGTTTTTTGACGTGCAAGCCGGAGACCGGTTATCGATTCGAAACAGTGCACACAAACTTGTCCTACTGCACCCAAAGACCTTTGACTATTATGAATTACTCCGTCAGAAGCTGAAGTGGAACTTCATGCCGATTGGGGAGTCTGAATCGGGACAAAAAGCCTGCTAAATACCTCGTGCCCGCGTTTTCAGCATCGCGGGCAACTTCTCTCAAAAGGAGCTCACGACCATGTTACAAGCCCTGAACCTGCATGACTTTGTGATTGTTGAAGCCTTAAGTTTGGATGTACGGCGAGGCTTTACGGTACTCACAGGGGAAACAGGGGCAGGGAAGTCCATCTTGATTGACGCGTTGGAGTTAGTGCTGGGCGGTCGCGCGGATGCGAGCCAAGTTCGAGAAGGGACGGCGCGTGCACAGGTCGTTGCAGAATTTATTCCAACCCCCGAGGTCGCTCAATGGCTCAAAGACAATGAGCTCGAAGATGGAACGACGCTACTGGTGCGTCGTACGGTCGATACGAAGGGGCGCAGTAAAGCCTGGGTGAATGGCATTGCGGTGACGGTCACGCAGTTACGCACCCTCGGGGAAATGCTGGTCGATATTCACGGTCAACATGCCCACCAGTCCTTATTAAAGCCCAATTTCCAGTTAAAGCTTTTAGACGATCATGGTGCCCACGGGGAGTTACTTGCTCACGTCAAGCAGGCATGGCGAGCTTGGCAAAGCGCCGCACGACGCCTAGATGAGATCACGAATGATGCTGAACGTACGCAAGAAAAAGCGGAACGTTTGCGCTGGATGATTGAGGACTTGGAGACGTTGCGTCCCAAACCCAAAGAGTGGGAAGACTTAAATGCCGAACATGTTCGCCTCACTCACGCCGTCAGTATTTCGGAAGGGTTAAATGACGCTCTGCAAGCGCTGACTGATGCCGATGAAGCGATCTCGGTTCAGCTTTCTGGACTCCATAGTCGGCTTAACTCGCTGTCTCGCTACGATCCGAAGATTGAAAGTTTTGCCGAAACGGTCTCGACAGCAATTGAGATGGTCGAAGATGCGGCTCATGACATCAATCGCTATTTGGATCACAACGAGTTTGATGAGCGCGAGTATGAAGAGCTCGATCGCCGTGTGGCCGGGTATTACGATTTGTCGCGGAAATTTAAAAAAGAACCCGAGGAACTGGCGGACTTGTTGGAAAACGCTCGTAAAGCCTTAGCCGAGCTCACGCAGACTCAGGATGTGGAGCAACTCAAACGTGATGTGGCGCGACTACAGGTCGAGTACCAGACCGCAGCGGAGGCACTCAGTAGCGCTCGACAAAAGGCGGCCGAACATCTTAGCCGTGATGTGACGGAGGAAATGCAACACTTGGCCATGCAAGGAGCGCGTTTTGAGGTGGCCCTCAATCCTTGTGAACCCAATGAGTGGGGGCTTGAGCATTGCGAATTTCTCATCGCTGGGCATGCGGGAGTGCAGACCCGACCACTCATTAAAGTCGCTTCTGGCGGGGAGTTGGCGCGTGTCAGTTTGGCCATTTCGGTGATTACTGCCCGTGTAACGCCGGTACCCACGTTGATTTTTGACGAGGTCGACAGTGGAATTGGTGGAGCGGTGGCGGAAGTTGTCGGTAAAATGCTAAAACGTTTAGGTGAAAACCGCCAGGTATTATGTGTGACTCACCTACCTCAAGTGGCAGCCTGTGGCAATAATCACTGGCGTGTAGAAAAACAGTATCAGGGAACAACCACGTTGAGTCATTTACGGGTTTTGCACGGGCCAGAACGTGTTGAGGAAATTGCTCGTATGCTGGCCGGTGCCTCCATTACGGATAAAACACGTGCATTGGCGGGTGAGTTGTTAGGTCAAGAGTAAGGAGAACGGGGCATGGGTTGCTCAGTCATGATCGTTGCTAAAAACGAATCGCGCCACATCGTGGATTGTTTGGCGAGTTGCGCCCCTTTTGCTTCGGAATTTGTCATTATCGATGACTTTAGTACGGATGATATGGTTGCAAAGATCCAGTCGTCCGTATGGGCCGACCGAACTCGCATTTTGCAACGTGCCCTCGATGGGGACTGGGGGGCTCAACAGACCTTCGGTATCCGAGCTTGCCGAGAGGACTGGGTGTTTTTGATTGATGCCGATGAACGATGCTCAGATGAGCTTGCTCGAGAGATTAAAGAGCTGACCGCTTTGCCGCCCATAAAGGCATTTTGGGTAAAGCGCATTAATCATTTTGCTCAACGTCGTGTTTTACGTGGCCCCTTAGCGCCAGATTGGGTGTTGCGACTCATTCCCCAGTCAAGCCATGTGGAGGGGAGAGTCCATCAGACCGTCTGTGTGGAGGTTCCTGAAGACCGTTTGCAGCATACGATGAACCACTACACCTATCAGGACTGGGCGCATTACGAACGCAAGATGAATCTCTATTCCACGCTGGCGGCTCAGAAGTATTTTGAACAACAAAAATCGGTTCACCCAGTTGCTGACGTTGTGCTACGGCCTGCCATTGCGTTTCTGAAGATGTATTTACTGAAAGGGGGCTTTTTGGAAGGAACCCTGGGCTTCATGTTGTGCATGCAATATGCCAACTACACCATGGCCAAGTACATCAAATTGGCGGAGTTAACTCGAGCCAAGGACACGCACCATTAATGCTTTTGCTAAACGCCGTAATGGCGCCTCTTATCAGCCAATCTTGCAAAAATAGAAAGATAAGCCCGAACTTAATATTGTTTAATTTGCAAGATATTTATCAAAACTAACTTGTTGAATTCACAATAGGATGTGGATGTATTTTGACGATTGCCAATGTGATTGTAAATTTTCAATAAGAATTTTCCTTGCTAACAAACCGAATATACTGTTGAATAACAAAGAAAATAATCAAAATTTCAATATAACAAAATATGTAAACTTAGAAGTATATTGTTACATGTAAGGAAAGAGTGGCAACATTTTTATTGTGAAATCCGATAACTACGTCTTGAAGAAAACACAATACAACTTGCAGAAAACGTAAACAGGCGATCAAGCATGAGTGTTGGGATTTCTTAGAGTTAAGACTATGTGATGAAGAGAAGACATCACTTAGCTTCTAAACTCAAACCGAAAGCTAGACTTTCGGTCCGTTCACCAGGCAGGTGTTATGACCGGAGAGAGACTCCTGCAGGGTGAATCACTTACTAACTGACATAGAGCCTTTAGTAGTTACTCGCAATAATTACTAAGTGTAAATTACTTACTTACTTACGTAGAGGGAGCATTGCAAGGGCTCCCTCTACGGTTATCTAGGCGGCGAAGAAGCTCTGTTAGCAATGACAGAGCTTCTTTGATATGCAGAATTCGCTTTTTAAGCGTTTCGTGGCGTATTAATCATGCGCTCCATCGTGCTAATCACTTCAGCGACGGTCGGCCAAGCATTTTCCCCTCCCAACACAACCGCATCGGGGTTCCAAGGACCCGTACGTTTAACATCCGTCACCCCGACGAGGGTAATTTGTCGCGCTTGTACGGCGGCAGCCACATGACTGATCCCTGAGTCATTCGCGATAACGATGGCGGCTTGTTTGGCGAGCGCAGCATAATTGCCCAGAGTGGTAGGTTCTAAGATACGAGCGTCTGGGCAGGCAGCGCGGGTTTCTTCTACTTCTCGCACCGAGGGAAAGATAATCGGTTCAACGCCCATTGCACGTAAGGGAGCGCAGAGTTCATTGAAGTGTGACCATGCCTTGACCTTGCCATGATGTAGCCCGCGAGCCACCGGAGCGAGGAGGGCAAAGCGTTGAGGGATATTAAATTGCGTACTTAAGTTACGCGCAGCGGCTTCATGGCGTGCGAGAACGCTCAGACCTAAGACATTGGGTACTTTGTCCCAGGCGGGGGTTCCCCCCCAGGCCACTATGGCTCGGTGCGCTAAAGTGAAAAAACGTTCGACTTCATGCATGGGACCTGGTTCTGGAATGACTTTGTCAAGAAGCAAGCTACGTCCATCGGTTCCAAAGCCTGCACTTTTCATTCGCCCGACGGCAAAGAGCAGTGCTGAGCTAAAGGAGTTGGGGAAAAGAAGCCCACGAGGCTCCTCGCCGACATGGCGACTCAAGTAACGAATCCGAGTTAAGTCTTCGGTGACATGACCTTCAATAGGGTCAAATCGCCATCCCATTCCGCTCATTAGATCCTCTGCCCAACGTTTGCCAACGAGCATTGGTGTAAAACCACTGGCTTCGAGTAGTTTTAAGGCAGGTAACGTCATACAACAGTCACCTACGTGGTTGGGTAAGCGGCAAAGAATATTTGGCATGAAGTATCTCAAAAAGAGTCAAACGTAGTGGCCCCATTTTAGCAGAGCACGATAGTGGATATCAGCGGGTAAATGCTTCGCTCACTTGTACAATAGCGAGTGATCGACTCAGAGATCATTAGCGAAGACTTTCGTTACGCTTCCGATGAAAGCTTGTGCGCGATTGAGGCCCTTTTTGGCCCTGAATCCATGTATGATGGAGAGATCTTTTTCCTTATCCGTTCCCGGCTCCCAATCCTAAGTATTTTGAGACCATGATTAAGCGTCTGCCTTTTTTGAGCAATCCGTATTTGATGCGATTATTGTTGCGCGACAAAATAAAATGCCCCCTTAGCGACAAAAGTTCTGTCCCCTCAC
>CAJJMF010000073.1 GCA_905192805.1 uncultured Sutterella sp.
GGATCCGATATAGTCAACGGCCTGCCCATTGTCTAGACGGTACATACTGCCATTTGAGGCTGTCCCCACTACGAGACCTCCTACTTCATCAGGGGACTGTAGTCTGTAATTAGTGTTTCTCGCTTGGATTAGACTCAATGTAGCACCACGCAACTCCAGTGTCGAACCCCTTGAAATGATTAAGCGGTTGTACCGATTCAACTCAGGGAACAGCGGGTCAGTGGAATCCAGAGGTAAGTACTGATCAAAATTTTGCCTCCACATATGGCTATTGCCATCCATAAGGATCTGGGAGGGAGCAGCAATAGTATTGGATGGTCTCGCTTGTACCAACCCCAACTCCGAGGGCAACCAAGACCCACCGTATTGGGTGACCGCCGCTTGAGCGGGCGTGAGGGTTGTGCCTAATAAAAGGGAGGCACTCAACAACGCGCTAGTCAGTGGCGTGAGTATCAGAGGGAAAGCCGCTTGATTCACCGGCTCTAGACCGTCTGTGGCTGGCATGTTTCTTAGTTGAACACGCCGACGTTCTCGGCTCGATGGGGTCGCTTTCGCATGCGACTGAGTCAGTTCATTCACACATTGCCACAAACGTAAAGTCTCATTCCAAATCACACGGAAAATATGATTCATTGTCTTTCCCTTATGCTTTGTAAAACACACCCTTTGGGCGTACTTTACGGAGAATTCGTATCGTGTGTGCTTCGAGCGTACAAGGGAAATAGCCAATTGTGAAGTCGAAGAAGTCAGGGGAGGCGAAACTGGTCCGGCAAATTAGCTACAAATTGGGGGCTAAATAGTCCTCAAACTCCGTTTATTAAAACGCTAAAAGTACTCTTTAAGTCTTATTGTTATACCACTGATCAAACTTTGTAAAATTAAAATAACAATCAAACTTGCTTTATCACAAAAAAAATTGGCTACCTAACTCTTAGAGTCAGATAGCCAAGATGTGGCAACCAATCGCACTGGGCGATTACACGGTCATGATTTCCTTGTCTTTTTCGGCAACCACTTTATCAACTTCACCGATATAGCGGTCCGTCAACTTCTGCACTTCGTCTTTAGCGCGACGTTCTTCGTCTTCGCTAATTTCCTTGTCTTTGCAAAGGTGTTCCAAGCTGGTATTGGCATCGCGGCGCAAATTACGAATCGCGACCTTCGCGTCTTCACCTAAACCATGCACCACCTTGGTTAATTCACGACGACGTTCTTCGGTGAGCGGGGGCAACGGAATGCGAATAATGTCACCGTTGGTGGCGGGATTTAAACCCAAATCGGATTCGCGAATGGCTTTTTCGCAAACCGACACCATATTCTTTTCCCACGGCTGCACCGTCAGCGTACGCGCATCCGCCACACCCAATTGAGCAACCTGGCCAATCGGGGTGGGGCAGCCATAATATTCCACCATCACATGTTCGATGAGACCGGTCGAGGCACGGCCCGTGCGGATCTTCGTGAAGCCTTCACGGGTGTTTTCTACCGTACGACCCATCTTATGTTGGGTTTGGCTGAGAATTTCAGAAACAGACATATTCACTCCAGTCGTCTAAGCGAGGGAGCCGAGACTCCCTATCGCAATCAAGATTTGTGCTAAGTTTTGCACCACTCCCCTAACGGAAGGATCGTAGAAAAAACTTTGGCTTATTTACATATTGGTCGAAAAACAGAGCCACAAGGTATCCTGACTCTGTTCGTTGACTCTATTGTACCTTAGCTGTGAACGAGTGTACCTTCGTTTTCACCCAAGACCACACGACGTAATGCGCCCTTCTTGTTGATATTAAACACCTTGATGGGCAGTCCTTGTTCACGGCACAACGCAAACGCCGTGGCGTCCATGACCTTTAACTTGGCTTCAATCGCTTGGTCAAACGTCAAATGATCAAACATTGTCGCGGTCGGATCAAGCTTCGGATCTGCGGTATAGATACCATCCACCTTGGTGGCCTTCAAGACGATTTGGGCCCCAATTTCGGCCCCACGCAAAGCAGCCGTCGTATCGGTCGTCATAAAGGGGTTACCCGTACCAGCCGCAAAAATCACCACACGCCCTAAACGCAAGTGACGTAACGCCTTACCGCGAATATAGGGTTCGGCGACCTGCTCAATATGGAGGGCGGATTGAACACGCGCTTCCACCCCATTATTGCGACACGCATCTTGTAAAGCCATGGCATTCATCACCGTGGCCAACATCCCCATGTAGTCCCCCGTAGCACGGTCCATCCCCGTTGCCCCTAAGGCCACCCCACGGAAGATGTTCCCGCCACCCACGACGATACCTACCTGGACACCTAACTCCACCACGCTCTTGATTTCTTCGACCATACGAGCGAGAACATCGCGGTTAATACCAAAATGATCTTCCCCCATGAGGGCCTCACCCGACAATTTAAGCAAAATACGCTGGTAAATAGGCTGTTGCGTCGTTTCCATTGTGATCTCCATCTTGACGAAGAAGTGTGATTTTTTCTCGGTACCGATTGGTTTAACCAGACACCCAAGGCGGGGCAAATCGCTCCCCTAACCCTAGGCACATAAAATGACTTGATTATACGGAACTCTGAGTACTTTTACCTATCTTTTTTCAAAGAAGAAAAAACCATGACCCCCAGAACTTCCGAATACCCTAGTTGGCAAAACGCCCGCTCACAGACATGAACGGGCGATTGGATCAATGCCGAGCGTACAAAAACGATCGGCATGGTGTCGGTCAATGACCGTAGAATTAGGCTCCCTTGGCAGCGGCGACCTGAGCAGCCACTTCGGCAGCAAAGTCGTCGTTACGCTTTTCGAGACCTTCACCGACCACGTAGAGCACATAGCCAGCGACTTCAGCCTTGTGTTCCTTCAAGAGCTGAGCAATCGTCTTCTTGTCATCCTTAACGAAAGGCTGATTCAAGAGCGTCACTTCCTTCAAGAACTTAGCGACGGAACCTTCAGCGATACGTTCGAGCATCGCTTCGGGCTTACCAGCTTCACGAGCCTTTTCAAGGGCGATGCGGCGTTCCGAAGCGATGGCTTCCGGATCCACACCCGATTCATCGAGCGCCTTGGGCTTGGAAGCAGCAATGTGCATAGCCAAGTCGTAGGCCACTTCGTCGTCGCCGCCGATCACGTCGACGAGCACGCCAATCTTGGAGCCGTGGACATAGCTGGTGAGCTGGCCCTTGGCTTCCACGCGAGCGAAGCGACGGAAGGTCATGTTTTCACCGATCTTACCGACGAGAGCCGTACGGACTTCTTCAAGGGTCTTGTCGCCCAACTTGCAGGCGCCCAAAGCAGCCACGTCAGCGGGGTTTTCCTTGGCAACCAATTCCACCGCGTCCTTGGCCATCTGAATGAATTCAGGGTTCTTCGCCACGAAGTCGGTTTCCGAGTTCACTTCGAGCACAGCACCAACCTTACGGCATTCAGAGATGTAGACAACCACGACGCCTTCAGCCGTGATACGAGCAGCGGCCTTCGTGGCCTTGTTGCCCAACTTCACGCGAAGGATTTCTTCGGCTTTGGCCATATCGCCATCAGCTTCCGTAAGAGCCTTCTTGCATTCCATCATCGGGGCGTCGGTCTTAACGCGCAATTCCTTGACCATAGCAGCGCTAATAACAGCCATGTCAATCTCCTAAAAAGTAGAAAGTAAAAATTCTGTACAGTTTTCCAGACCCGACCGCAAAGTCGGTCTGAAAAAAGGGGGCTGACTTGCGTCGCCCCCTCTTTTCGATTTGAGTGAATTCTGCTCACTCCGTGTTCTCGCTGGGGCGGTCGAGACGTGTTCATCACACGCCCGAGGGCTCTAATGAACGAGAACACTTTGCCTGAGTATGGTCTCAGTGCCTCAAAAATTAGGCAGCCGGCTGTTCGTCTTCGGTCGCTTCTTCGACTTCAACGAATTCTTCTTCGGCAGCGGCTTCCACGACTTCCGTCTGGCTGTCAGCGCGGCCAGCCAAAATCGCATCAGCGATACCCTTGGCGTAGATGGCCACGGCCTTGGCCGCGTCGTCGTTACCCGGGATCACGTAGTCAACGCCTTCAGGGCTGTGGTTCGTATCGACCACGGCGATGACAGGGATACCGAGCTTGTTGGCTTCCTGGATGGCAATCTTGTGATAGCCAACGTCCACGACGAACAAGGCATCAGGCAAACCGCCCATTTCCTTGATACCACCGATGGACTTATTCATCTTTTCCACGGAACGAGCGAAGTCGAGGGCTTCTTTCTTCGTGAGCGTAGCAGCCGTACCGTCTTCGATCTGCTGTTCCATGTCCTTCAAGCGCTTGATCGTACCGCGAACCGTCTTGAAGTTGGTAAGCGTACCACCGAGCCAACGCTGATCAACGTAGGGCATGCCAGCGCGCTGAGCTTCCGCAGCGATGATTTCACGACCACCACGCTTCGTATCAACGAACAGAACATTGCCACCCTGAGCGGCGAGACGACGAATGAATTTGCAGGCTTCTTCGAAATTGACAACCGTCTTTTCGAGGTTGATGATGTGAATCTTGTTGCGAGCACCAAAGATGTACTTGCGCATCTTCGGATTCCAGAAACGGGTCTGGTGACCAAAGTGGCAACCAGCTTCAAGCATTTCACGCATGCTGACCATGAGATTTCTCCAAGGTTAAAAGTCTGACACGCTTGCAGTGGAACCTTCGTTAAAAGACTTTCGAAGGCACCTCGGGAGACAAACGTGCGCGGATTGGCTCGGGACCGACTAAGGCGCGCCGAGCGTTAACAAAATTCTGTGAGGAATGAAAGACCCTCACAGCTCAAAGCGCATGATTATACGGTTTCGCCCCCTTAGGATGCAACCCACATTGAGGAAAATCTTCGAACGAACCCTTCGCTGGTTCAACCGTCCTGCACCTATGGAAGGCCTCAACCGCTATTAAGGAGCGCTGTGCGGATCGCGTCGGATTCGATTAAAATAGAGGAACTTATCTTTCTAACTGGGTCTCCAAGCGCCAGCGTCGCCCCATGCGATATCGCGACCTTGTCGAGTCCCTCTTATTTTTTGAATACTAGAGAATTCATGGCTATTACGATTAAAACTCCTGAGGAAATCGAAGGGTTGCGTCTGGCAGGTCGACTCGCTGGCGAACTGCTTGACTACCTCACCCCCTTTGTCAAACCCGGCATCACGACGGGCGAACTGGATAAACTCGCCTACGAATATACCCTCTCGCAAGGCTGTATCCCTGCGTGCTTAGGGTATCAACCCGCGGGAATGACCCCCTACCCGGCCACGACCTGCATTTCAGTCAACCATGTGGTATGCCACGGCATTCCTGGCGATAAGAAATTAAAAGACGGGGATATTGTGAATATCGACGTCACGAGCATCAAAAATGGCTTCCACGGTGACACGTCCCGAATGTTTGTTGTCGGTAAACCGACGGTGGCTGGCGCCCGTTTAGTCGATCTAGCGTTTAAGACGATGTGGGCTGGCATTGATGCGGTCCGCCCGGGCGGTCATTTCAATGATATTGGCGTGGCCTGCCAGGCCTTTGCGGATCAAAATGGCATTTCAGTGGTTCGTGACTACGGTGGCCATGGGATTGGTCGCGGGTTTCACGAAGATCCGCACGTCTCGCATTTCCCGCAGCGCACGCCAACCCCTGAATTTGTCCCCGGGATGGTCTTTACGGTCGAACCGATGGTAAACGCTGGCCGCTACGGGGTACGTATGTTAAACGACGGTTGGACCGTCGTGACGAAAGACCATTCCTTATCCGCTCAATGGGAACACATGGTCGTTGTGACCGAAACGGGCTATGACATTTTGACGGTGAGTCAAGGCACACAGGCGCCTCCTGACTTTGTCAAAGGCTGGTCGCTTCCGAAATAAGTTCTTCTGCGAAAAAGCTCCTTCAGGGTCACCCTGAGGAGCTTTTTTCATGCGAGAGTCAAATTCCCTTGGGGGCTTAGCGCATCAAATCGCCAAGATTGAGGTTGAGTAATGGTGAGGCACGACGGCTAATTTCGTCGTCAATGAGACGCTTCGCTAAGCCTGTGATCGCATCCTGTAATCCATTACGAGGATCAGTCAACATCAATTGCATGGCGGGCTTTGAACACTTTTGTACGACTAAGGTGGTTAAAGCGCCTTTTGCTTTCGTATCCACCGAACGAATCGTCGCATCTTTAATCACTTGAACCTTTTTGGCTGCATCCGTGCGCGCTAGGGTGACATAAGCCCACTGCACGAGCGACTCTTTATCGGTGCTGTTCGCGTTGCGGTGCAAACAATCCGCGAGGCTATCGGCTGCCGAGCTGGCCGCAAACACCGTACTGGTCGGTGCCATGGCTAAACCCAATGCGAGCGCTAAAGCAAGAAGCGTAGTTTTCATAATCGTATTCCTAATGGGTGAGGTTCTCACGGTGACTTTAGTTTAGCGCGAGGAATGGAGGACTGTGCTCCCGAGACGCTGAGAACAACAGAACGTGAGGATTGGAAAACTTTCGAAACACCTCGAGCGTTCGGTGGATAAAAAAAAGGACTGCCTCAAGCGACAGTCCCCAAAAATCCCTTACCCCTTCCATTGCGCGCAAACGCAATACAGATCCAACGCCTCAGCTTAAGTGCAATCCAAAAATCGAGACCTTATCTGCCGAGTAAGGAGGTGGGCATTATACGCACCTACGGTGTCCTCTCGCAACTCCGCTCAGTGAGGGTTTTCGCTGAAGCCCATTGTCCGCCAAAAGAGTAGAATTCAACCTAATGAGTCTCGCTCAACCAGACTGAGCAGGCTCGTCATCACAGGACTACTCAACGAGAGCAGAGGTTATGGTTGAATCGCTACAAATCCATCAAGCCCACAAGGTTGACTTCGCCCGACGAAATACAGCCTCGTTTTCGATGGATAGCATACCCTGTGCGCCCACGCCACTCACCCTGACTCTGCTTGCGTTAGATACTCGACTCACAGAACCTCCCGAGTGGGATAGCTTGGGAGCCGACTTTTTTCCGCATACCTCCACGCTGGTCAATTTCACTAGCGCTATACCGCTCTTTGACGGTTTACTCAAAGCCTTTAGCCTTGCCACACTCCATGAAGCACTGCAGCTCACTGTGCTGAGTCCCGAGAGACATCTTTCATTTCGTTTCGTCCCCTTTACCGATGAAGGACCTCACCTCAAAACACGTTTTGAGGCTGCCCCGATACTCTCGACATGCCAACGAGCCATGACGCCCCTGGAGGCCCAACGCGATTGGCCAGAACTCTCGCTTCAGACTGACACCGATTTACTGGGTTGGTTGAGTAAACCCGATGATTTAGGGATTCGCTTCGCGCATCCTGAGGGGTTATGCCTGTTTGCTAAAACAGCCGCCTTACGCTGGGTTTAGGAGTATCGCGATGCGAGTCTTGCTGGTTACTGGTTTCCTTTTTGTTGCTTTGCCTCAAACATTTGGCTTGCAATCTTACGTGTACTCGGTAGAGAATCATGCTTGATACTCGTATTCGCTTAGTAACCCACCTAGCACCTATGCCTGAACCCATACACCGATTCCGTCCTGTTGTTGTCATTCCTGTCTATAACCATCCCGACACGGTGCGCGAAGTCGTTGCGCACATGTTGAAGTTCCGTCTCCCTGTGATTGTGGTCGATGACGGTTCCGATACGAAAACAACTCAGGCGTGTGCCGATTGTGGTGCTTCAGATATGGTGACGGTCATTCACCGCAAAACCAACGGTGGAAAAGGCGCGGCGTTAATTACGGGGTTCCAACAAGCAGCGATCGCTGACTTTACTCATGTCATTACGATTGACAGCGATGGGCAATTTGACCCAAATTCGGTCGTGTCCCTACTGCGTCTTGCCAAACGTTATCCCGATCAAGTCATCTGTGGCTACCCGAAAGATCGGTCCTGTCTACCTCGCTGGCGTCGCATGCTACGCGTTGTCTCCAATTGGGCGGCTAACCTCAATGCCCTGACCGTCTCCATCGCAGACGCGCACTGTGGCTTACGCTTATACCCATTAGCTCCGGTTTCACAACTACTCGCCCGTATTAAACCGGGCCGTCATATGCAGTTTGATCCTGAGTTGCTCATTCGTCTGTCTTGGTTAGGCGTACGTGTTCGTAATGTCCCTATCATTATGCGCGAGCCCAAAGACAATATTAGTCACTATGCCAATGTTCGCGATTCGCTCGATATTGCTTGGATGCACTGCCACCTCTTTTTGACCATGCTCACGCGTTTACCGCTCATCGTGATGGCCCGGTTTACAGGGTGGCACTCCATTGCCAAACCCGCGAGTATCAAACCCTAAACACGAGTGCCTTTGGCAAACTCTGTTCATCGTTCGATCCACTAGGCTTGGGTTATACTAAAAAATCTGGCCTACCTCACGATGTTTGGACCGACTTTAACGGAGGCAACATGCCAACACTCAGCCCCATTGCGCAACAATTTCATGAACGCCGAGCACGATTAGCCGAGCGTTATCACGATGACCGCAATGCCGACGCTTACCTACTGGCACACTCGCATGCCTTAGATGAAGCCGTTCGAGCACTGGGGGAACGCGAAGCCCTTCCGACCCAAGATCTTGCCGTTATGGCGGTGGGTGGGTACGGACGTAACGAACTTTTCCCGTTTTCCGATATCGACATTTTGGTGCTCACAGCGGACTCACGGAGTGGGGATAAACCGTTTCAAGAGGCCATCGCCCGTTTTGTGACCGCTCTCTGGGAATTAGGACTCAGTGTCGGAGCGAGCGTCCGCAACGAAACGGCCTTTCTCGAAGAAGCTCTCAATGATGTCTCGGTCGCCACCACCTACCTGGAAAGTCGTCACTTATGGGGAGATACAGCGCTCGCCAACGCAGCATGGGCGGATTTTCGTGAAGATCTCGATGCCGCGGATTTTTACCGCGACAAAATGTTGGAGTTAGCGCGTCGCCATCACCGCTTCGATGATAGCCCTTATTCGCTTGAGCCCAATATCAAAGAGAGCCCAGGCGGACTACGTGATCTGCAAGTGTTTCTCTGGTGCGCAGAAGCCGCTGGGCTCGCCAACTCCATTGAAGGGATGCAAACGGCGGGGTTAATTACCGAAAAAGAACTGCATGCGCTCAAAACCGCTTGGTGGAATTTAAAGCAATGGCGTATTGCGTTGCACTTGCTCACGGGACGCCATGAAGATCGACTGATCTTTGATGTGCAAGAGCGCTTAGCGAGTACCTTGGGGTACGAATCGACCGACTTGATGCGGGCCTCTGAAGCATTTATGAAACGCTACTACCTCAATACCCGTAGCGTCGTGCAACTCTCCATGATTCAACTCCAAACCCTCGCTGATCGTATTTTGGGGGAATTACGCGCTGAGCCCATTGCCACCGAGGATCCCGCCTTTGTGATGCGGGGGGATGAGCTTGATCTCGTCGATGATGACGTCTATCGCCGGGATCCTGGGGCCATTTTACGCACCTTCTACCAGTACTATCACCGCACCGACACGGGACGCTACTCCACGCGACTCTTACGTGCCCTCTGGCACGCTGTACCCAAAATCGATGAGGCCTTCCGGGCTGATCCCGTCAATCAACGCCAGTTCATGGACATTCTTACCATGCCTAAAGGGGCTTATCATGCCCTCAAAGACATGAATATTTGGGATGTGCTGGGGCGTTTCTTACCGGCCTTCCGCCCCATTGTTGGGCAAATGCAGCATGACTTGTATCACATCTTCACGGTGGATCAACATACGCTACGGGTCATTCGCAATATTCGACGCTTTGCCCGCAGTGAATTTGCTCACGAATACCCCCACTGTGCTCACTTGATGGCCAGCATTGAGAAGCCTTGGCGCGTGGTGATCGCCGGGCTCTTTCATGATATTGGTAAGGGACAAGGTGGACATCATGAACAAATCGGTGCGCAGAAAATGTTGGAATTTGCCACCGCGTTTGGGTTTGATCAGGACGATATCGACTTTATGGTCTTTCTCGTTCGTAACCACCTCTATATGAGCCAAGTGGCCCAACGTCAAGACATTTCCGACCCCAATGTGATCCGTAAATTTGTTGAAACGATCAAAGACAAGGCGCACTTGGATGCGCTCTACCTGCTCACCGTCGCCGATATCCGCGCCACCAGTCCCAAAGTCTGGACACCTTGGAAAGGACAGCTCTTAGAGAAACTCTACTTTAGTGCCTCCGATATGCTCACGGGCGGCCGGGATACGGAAGAAGCCATGGAAAAACGACTGGCTCAAGCCCGAGAGAGTATCCTACAAACCTTGGACCGCCCCAGTTGCGATGCGTTCTGGAAAGAGTTGGACGTGGTGTACTTTATGCGCCACTCGACCGAAGAAATTATCTGGCACACGTTGTCGCTCGCGCCCTACCGTGAAACTCAAGAGCCGATTGTGAAAGTTCAGGAAGCCTCCGGTAAAAGCGGTTACGTCGTGCTCCTTTACATGCCCGACAGACAAGGACTGTTTTTACGAACCGTCGCTTTTTTGGGCAAATTGGGTCTGAGCGTGGTCGATACCCGCGTTCACACCACCCGTCACGGTTGGGCTCTGGATACGTTCCTTGTTGCGGATCGGTTTGAACGGTATACGTTTGACGAACTCAAAGACAAAATTGAGACAGGCCTACGCTTAGCCGTAGTGGCCGAAGGGCCCCTACCGCCTCCGAGCCAAGGGAAATTATCGCGACGCTCACAGCACTTTCCCTTGCGCCCTAGCGTCAACATTATTCCCGATGAACGGGGAAATGCTTGGTTATTAAATATCGTCTGTACGGATCGCCCCGGGCTACTCTATGCCATTTTCCGCGTTCTCTATGATTACGGCATTAACTTACAAACGGCGAAGATCGCAACACTCGGCGAGCGCGTAGAGGACGTTTTTTTGATTGATTCGCCCGTCCTGCATGACGATGCCACGGTACTTGCTCTCGAAGCGGATTTGATGGAGGCCCTAGAAATTCCTAAAAAATGAAGGCCTAAAACACAAAACCCCCGACATCAACTCGGGGGGGCACATTTTGCGGTGCTTGTCAAGGGTTAAATTATAAATAAAAAAAATTC
>CAJJMF010000074.1 GCA_905192805.1 uncultured Sutterella sp.
CCGCTGTATCCCCATAGCTAAAGCTAGGGGTATTAGCGGCGACGATTTTTGATAAGGACGAGCTTTGCGGAAAATTCAAATTGATTTTCCAACCCGCTGAAGAAGGGGTTCGTGGAGCGAGTGCCATGGTGGGTTCGGGCTTGGTGGATGACGTGGATTACTTCTTGGGGGGCCACGTTGGGGGCTACGCCAAGTTGGGCGAAGTGGGCGTCATGGATGGCGGATTCCTCGCTTCGACGAAGTTTGACGTCACGATCACTGGCACGCCAGCTCATGCAGGCAACGCGCCCCACTTAGGTAACAGCGCCTTGATGGCTGCGGCCGCTGCTCGCTTAATGCTTCAAGGGATTCCGCGTCATGGCGACGGTCCAACGCGCGTCTCCGTGGGTACGTTGCATGCCGGTGAAGGTCGTAACGTCATTGCCGCACAGGCGAAATTACAGATGGAAGTGCGTGGGGACACCGAAGAGGTGAACGCCTACATGCGTGACTATGTGTATGACATTTTTGCGGGGGTCGATAAGGCCTACCGTGTGCACTCCGAGATCAGTATTGCTGGGGAAAGCACCACGCTCTTACAGAGCCCGGAACTCTACGACGTGGTCGAAAGCGTGATGCACGAGGTCACGGGGGCCACCGTGATACCGCGTATTCATGTGCCCTCTGGCTCGGAAGACTGCGCGCTCTTTATTCGTCGTGTTATTCAGAAGGGTGGTCAGGCAGCCTTTATTTTGTACGGCTGCAATCACCCCGGACACCATCGTCCGACTTTTGATGTGCAAGACGAACAAAGCTTGCCACTGGCCTTCCAAATCTACACCAGTTTTGCTAAGAAAGTGAATGGTTTGACATAGCCGTTGACCTTTTCCTGCATCCAAACGACAGCATTAGGAAAAGTAGTCCTTTACCGGGGAAGAACTGACACTTCTTCCCCGTTTTTTTATCTTCAATTTGGGCTTGTTCCTGGTTGGATCTCGTCATAATGGGCTTCAAACGACCTCAGCACGGTGAGCATGGCTATTTGTTCTTCTTGCGTCAGCCACGGCGTCAAACGTTCGAGAAGCGAATTGACCACTTTCAGAACCTCGGGCCAGTTTTCCCAATCCTCATCGGGCATTACCACGAGTTGCCACTCGCTGAGCCAGGCCGCTAGCTCGGAGCGTAGGGTCGCTTCAGGCAAAGGATCTTGCAACAATAATGCCTCGATCGTCTTTTGTCGCGTCGCGAGAAATTCTTGCTCATAGCCGTACAAATACCCCATCTCACGGCTAAACACCTTCGCGTTTAATGTTCTCATCGACTCAAGCAAGGTCACCGCATCTTTGAGGGTCTTCGGCTCCAAAGGCTGCACATCGAGCTTATACATCAAAATGTCGTCATATAGAAAACAAAACGTGGTCGTTGGGAAGCGTGCCTGCAAAAACCGATAGGTGTCGGCCGCCAACTCAAAATCCCACACTCTAGGATTTTCTTGGTAAGCCAAGCGGAAATCGGCGGCTTCTCGCATCAGCCTTCCCAACCGAAGGGCCAGTTCTTCTCTGACTGGAAACTTGAGAAGCGCTTTATAGAGATCACAGGCTTTATCGTTAGCATCGCAAATCGCATAGGAACCTTGGATCCTGCCGTAACTCTCAATGCGTTCGTACAGATTGCTCACAGCCCCGCCTATACAGTCTGCCAAATCCTCAATGACTTGATTGATATCCACGTGTTCAGGCCACGGATGTCGGCGCAAATACCCTCGGATCCGCGATAGAGTTCTTTGTGCATTCGTGAACGTGCAATTTTTGTACTTAAAGTCCTCGAGAATTTGGTCAAAGGGATGACGGTCAATCTGGGCGTCGTCAGTGGTCATAGCAAGATCCTTTGCAGTCACTTCATTAGGTCAATATACGCACACTGTGCGCATCAATTCAGGATCAGTATAGGATCTTCAATAGAATCCGGTTGAATTATTCTTCCTTTCGTTGTGGTATTACCATCAACGAAAAACGCTCCCCATGGGAGCGTCTCGGGTGAGGCCGATCGACGTCTAGCGGTCTCACAGTCGGCGGATCTGAAACGATTTAAACCGCGCGTGTTGGCGTTCACAAAACGGGGCACTGGGCCACGTATCCAATACCGAATCAAAGGTTTGAGTCAACAGTCCGCGGGGACGGCGATAAATCTGGAGAACCCAATGATCCACGCCGTTCTCCGCTAACCACGCCGCCAGCACTTCAAGCTGCGTCTCATTTAAAAAGTCAGGATGCGCCGTCGTTCGGTACTCGACTGCGAGCGCTCCCGCCACTTCCGCCTCGTGAAGTAGTGCAAAGCTTTTTAAAAAGAGCGCCTGGCTTTTAGCCATTTGCGTAATGCCCTCAAAGGCGGCCACGTCCGTTGGTGGTCCCTTGACGTCTAGCCCCACCCAAGTGAGGTCGGGGAGAATCGAAGCCAAGCGTTCTGGGTAGACACCTGAGGTGTGTAACCCAATCGCATACCCCATGGCCTTCACCGTGCGGATCGCCTCGGGAAGTGCCGGATCAATGGTGGGCTCCCCTCCCGAAAACACGACGCCGTCCAATAACCCATGGCGACGCCTCAACAACGCTTCGACACTTGCCCAGTCGCTATGCTCAAAGCGCGGATCAAAGGCACGTGGCTGCATCCAATTGTTTTGGCAATAGACACACTGGCAAGGACACCCCTGCACAAACACCACGGCACTCAATCGACCAGGAAAATCGATACTTGTAAAAGGCGTAATCCCAGCGACTTTTAATTCGGACGCTGGGACTACGCGCGAGCTTTCCACCTCGCTCATACGTCGAACACCAGAACGCTATTGCGGATCTTTGTGTTCTTTCGCGGCGGCTTCCGTGAAGCACACGCGTTCTTCGAATTCGCCTTTCTTGCCCGTGTTAAAGGACTGCACCGGGCGATGGTACCCCATCACACGCGTCCAGACTTCACAGGGTTGACGTTCCGAGTCTTTCAATTCGGGGGTTTGAGTTTGTTCTTGAGCCATAGTCATTCTCCTAACAACCGTAAATAGAAACCGTTCACAACGCCGTGTTAGCCACCGCAACACGGACCCGCCTTGCCGTTACTCACCTCAACACGCTGATCGCCCTTCATTTGGGCACGTTTCGCGGCCAAGAGTTCCGCGTCACACTTCGGACAGAAGTCGTGGCGTCCCGGCAAATACCCATGCTTCGGACAAATCGAGAACGTGGGCGTAATCGTTAAGTAGGGTAAGCGGAATCGGGTCAGCGCACGACGCACTAAGTCGCGACACGCTTCGGCCGAGCTCACCGTCTCATTCATATAGAGGTGCAACACCGTGCCACCCGTGTACTTACGCTGCAAGTCGTCCTGACGCTCGAGCGCCTCGAACGGATCGTCCGTGAAGTTCACAGGCAACTGCGACGAATTGGTGTAGTACGGATGTTCGGGCGTTCCCGCTTGCAGAATGTCCGGGAAGCGCTTCTTATCTTCTTTGGCAAAGCGATAGGTCGTCCCTTCCGCCGGCGTCGCTTCCAAGTTATACATATGATCCGTCTCTTCCTGGAAGCGCACCAAGCGTTCACGCACATGATCTAAGAGGCGCAGTGCAAAGGCATGCCCCCACTCGGTCGTAATGTCGTGCTCATCGCGGGTGAAATTACGAATCATCTCGTTAATCCCGTTCACGCCAATCGTCGAGAAGTGGTTACGAAGCGTCCCTAAGTAGCGTTTCGTGTAGGGGAATAACCCTTGGTCGATATGACGCTGAATCACTTTACGCTTGATTTCGAGACTGTTTTTCGCCAACTCCAAGAGTTCGTCTAAACGTGCCAAGAGAGCCGTTTCGTTCCCTTTATAGAGGTAGCCCAATCGCGCACAGTTAATCGTCACGACGCCTAACGACCCAGTTTGCTCGGCCGATCCAAAGAGCCCATTACCACGCTTTAAGAGTTCACGCAAGTCGAGCTGCAAGCGGCAGCACATCGAGCGAATCATGTTGGGCTTTAATTCCGAATTAATGAAATTCTGGAAGTACGGCAACCCATAACGAGCCGTCATATCAAAGAGCAGCATCGCGTTGGGGCTATCCCAATCAAAGTCGGGCGTGATGTTATAGGTCGGAATCGGGAAGGTAAAGACGCGCCCTTTCGCATCCCCTTGGAGCATCACCTCAATGTAGGCACGATTGATCATGTCCATTTCAGTCTGCAGTTCCCCATAGGTAAAGGGCATCACTTCGCCCCCAATCAAGGGGTGTTCTTCGCGTAAATCCTCCGGGCACGTCCAGTCAAACGTCAAATTGGTAAAGGGCGTCTGCGTCCCCCAACGACTCGGCACGTTCAGGTTATAGATCAACTCTTGAATCGATTGCTTCACTTCCTCGTAGGGTAAATTGTCCTTACGAATAAAGGGGGCTAAATAGGTATCAAACGAGGAGAAGGCTTGCGCCCCCGCCCATTCGTTTTGCATCGTCCCTAAGAAATTCACGATTTGACCCGTGGCCGAAGTGAGGTGCTTGGGGGCACCGGCTTCGACTTTACCCGCCACGCCGTTCAACCCTTCGTTTAAAAGCGTACGTAAGCTCCAGCCCGCACAATAGCCCGAGAGCATATCCAAGTCATGGATATGGATATCAGCCTGACGGTGGGCCTGACCAATTTCGGGCGGATAGATGTAATTTAACCAGTAGTTGGCGACCACCTTACCGGAGACGTTCAAAATCAAGCCACCCAACGAGTAGCCTTGGTTCGCGTTGGCATTCACACGCCAGTCGAGTTGATCCAGATACTCATTGATACTCTGTTCAACATTGATCCAACTCTTTTTCGCATCACGCGCTTTGGCACGACTTTCGCGGTACACGATATAGGCACGTAACGTGGTGAAGTAGCCCGCCTCAAAGAGCGCATGTTCGACCGCGTCTTGCACGGCTTCAATGTGTAACGTCACTTCATTGCGGGCACGAATGCGGGGCATCACCAAAAAGTCCACCATTTCCTGCGCACGGTTGGCACCGAATTCTCCCGTGGCTTTACCGGCTTTGGTCAGAGCGGCCACAATTTTCTGCGCATCAAAGGGTTTAAGGGTGCCATCACGTTTCAATATTTGTTGCACCGCTGGTGAGATTGAGTCGCCCATGAAGTTTACCTCTTAGTCGTTTTATTCTTGTATCTACTATATATAGTGGTTCGTACACCGACCACCTACTAAAGCTTGTATTCGAAACTTCACTATAGCAAACCGACTCGAGAAAAGAAACACCTAAAGGCGGGATTCCTCCCTAGCATTCTCCCTTACGTCCTTGGGCTTAAGTCGCGTCAAAACGCCCATTTGACGGCGAATCACGTCCTCAGGTAGGGCGCGATGATCGCAGTTCGTGAACTTTTTTCTTAGGAACCCTGCGATATACGTATATCTACGTATCCCCTGTAATGCCCCGAAAACACGGGTTTTTCGCGCTTTTTACCGTTTTGTTGAGAATCGCTCTCAATAAAAGATGAACAAATTTTGACGCCAGTTAAAGAAAACGCCTATCTTTACCATAAAAAAATCTATTTGCTTGCGTAACGAAATAGTCTTTTTCTCTTTCGCTCGCCTTGCGCCCAGGGAATCCTCTATGGGTTCTACGGTCTTGGGTGTACGTAGGAAGACGCACTGCTAAGCTCACAACCCTCGTCGATCGGTGCACCAGGATGGGGACGTGACGCATCCCCTACCCACCTTTGGCGCATCGGGCGCCCTAAAACCCATCCGAAACGCGGCACACGTCCCTAGGCCGATACCGTGTCACGCGTCTTCATGCGCTCGATCCCTTGGCCTCAGACACCGTGATCGCCCTCCCCGTGGCGCCCGAACATGATCCTCCCCGTGCCAGAGACAAAAAAAAGCGCCCGTTTCGGCGCTCAAAATAAAAAGTCGATCGATTGCCCTTTTTCAACCGATCGACTTTTCCATGGATACAGCTCTGAAGAAAAGTGCAGGACCAACCACCCTTTCTTCGCGTTTGAGGAGCAACGCAGATTTCATTGCTGCGAGAGCTATGTTACCGAATTTTTCAGAAAAAGGAAAACTCCTCAAACCCTTGAAATGATAGGCATTCGTGCCTGTTCAACGCGGTTTTTAGCCGCCGTTTTGCACCAAAATCGTGCAAGAAAATTCGATTTTAGTTACCTCAGCGTCCAATTTTTCCGATTTTTATCCGTATATCTACGTACAGCATTTTTGCTAGGATCCGCACCCCCAAAACCACACCGTCGAGATAGGGAGCGCCCAAGACGCACGCCCTCGAGGCTCCCCTCTGGGAGATGCCTCATCTATTCGGATGAGCCCCGATACCCTATACAAGGTGAACTGGGGAGAAAAACGTAAATTCGTTCGATCACGCCCCCTTGATTCACTAAAATGAAATCATCCGACTTTGTGTCCACCCAGGGCATAGACACACCCGATTACGTACCTCCGGTGGACCACACTCCCTTTCTAAGACAGATAGCGAATACTCTGCAAACGCTGAGGATAATAGAAGTGAGCCAAGAAAACACTCAACAGGCGACAGCGAAAGAACAAATCAAAGCGCTCGAAGTACTCAGTACACTCCCCGAGTTACTCACGCAGCATTTGACCAAACGCCCAGACGCGATTGCGTACCGTGCCTACGACAATAAGGCACAGGCCTGGCAAGACATCACCTTTAAGGATGTCTATAACACGGTCCATGAATGGCGCCATGCTTTTGCATCGGTCGATGGACTCGTGGCGGGCGATCGCGTGGCGATGTTGCTACCCAATTCCCCCGAAGCGGTCTATTTTGACCAAGCAGCCTTAGGTAATGTGCTCGTACCCGTGCCGCTGCACGCGATTGATACGCCCAAATCCTCCGCCTTTATTTTGAATGACTCGGGCGCGAAAGTGCTCGTCACCAATAAGCTCTTAAAGTGGAAGCAAATCCGCGACTTGGATGCGACGCCCAATTTGAAGCTCGTGGTGATCACGGACGACGGCAACGATGTGGACGACTTAGCGGCGCCCGTACCGGTCATGTCGCTCGCGACTTTCTTAGCGCACGGCAAAGGCTCCACGTTACCAGACGTGCAACCTAAGCCTACCGATTTGGCGGCCTTGGTCTATACCTCGGGCACGACGGGTAACCCCAAAGGGGTCATGCTCACGCATCGCAACATCCTCGCCAATATCCGCGGGGTGCTCTGCAACCTGATGCCCTATGAGCACGAAACAATGCTCTCGTTTTTACCCTTCTCGCACACCTTTGAACGTACGACGACCTACTATTTGAGCCTTGCCTTAGGCTTCACGGTGGGCTTTAACCGTTCGATTGCGCGTTTACAGGACGATTTAAAAGAAATTCGTCCGACCGTGTTGATGTCGGTACCGCGCGTCTACGAAATGATTTACGGCAAGATCCGCGACGGGCTAGCCAAAAAACCGGGCTACGTCCGTTACCTCTTTGACTGGGCTGTCGAAGTGGGTTGGCGTCGTTTCTGCCGTGAAAATGATCTGCCGGTGGAACCTTCGGGTCGCGCCTGGTTGGATCCTCTGGTCGCTGGCTTTTTGGATAAAAAAGTCGGTAAACCGTTGCGTAACGTCTTTGGCGACCGGATCCACCTCTTTATTTCGGGCGGCGCTGCATTAAATGTCAACGTGGCCAAGGTGTTCTTGGGGTTAGGCGTTCGCATTTTCCAAGGCTACGGGATGACCGAAACGAGCCCCATTATTGCTGTCAATAAAGAAGGGCACAACCATCCCTCGACCGTGGGTCCCGCCTTACCGAACTTAGAAGTGCGCTTAGGCGATGGGGATGAACTCCAAGTGCGTGGTCCTTCGGTGATGCAGGGCTATTGGAACCGCCCCGAAGCGACCAAGGATATCTTTACGCACGACGGCTGGCTCAAGACGGGCGACGTGGTGACGATTTACCCCGATGGGCTCATTCGCATCACGGGGCGTATCAAAGAAATCATCGTGACGAGTACGGGCGAAAAAGTGCCTCCGTCTGATTTGGAAGCCGCCATTGAGTCCGATGGCTTATTTAGTCAGGCCATGGTCGTGGGGGACAACCGTCCCTTTATTGGCGCCCTCGCGGTGATTAACCCCGTGGGTTGGGAAGAACTCTGCAAAACCTTAGGGCTCGATCCAGAGGATGACGCGTCCTTGAACCACCCGGATGCCCGTAAAGCGGCCTTGCGCCGCATTAAGTCAGCCACCTCGTCCTTCCCCAACTATGGGGTACCCCGTCAGGTCGTGCTTTTACGTGAACCCTGGACGATTGACAACGGGCTCTTAACCCCGACGTTGAAGTTAAAACGTAACGTCATCCGTCAGCGCTACGCCGATGCGATCGAATCGCTCTACGACGCGTTAGGGCAAAAAAGCTGATCGGAGTGCCTAACCCGCATCCTTCGCTATTAGGGTTTTCCCTAATAATTCGGGGCGTACAAACGCCCCGATTTCCTGAACAATACGGTTAATTTCTTTCTCGCTAACTGGTGAGTTTAACTGTGACATACGCTAAACATAACGCTTTTATTGATTCATTCAAAACCATTCCTGAAATGTTTCACCATGCCGTCGCTACGTGGCCCGATCGTGAAGCCTTTCGACAGTTTGACTATGCAGAAAACGCTTGGATTTCGATTTCGTGGCGTGAATATGCCGAAAAGGTCCTACGCTGGCGCCGTGCCTTTCATGCACTCGGTCTGGAACGAGGCGCGCGTGCTGCGATGCTGCTCACGAATTCGATCGAAGCCGTTACGTTTGACGAAGCCGTTTTAGGCAACGCCATGGTGCCAGTGCCCTTGCACGCCATCGACACCCCGGGCTCCTCGGCTTATATTCTGCAAGACTCCGGAGCGAGCTTCTTGGTGACCACCTCGATTGCCCGCTGGAATGCGATTGCCAAAGCGGCTGAAGACAACAACGAAGCCTTACCCGACTTAAAGACGGTCGTCTTTTTAAATGAAGTGATTGCCCCGGATACCACGCACACGTTACTCGGGCATACGATCCGCTTAATGGACGTGGAAAGCTGGTTACAAATGGCCAATGGGGTCGATGCGGCCGACTTACCCGCGGGACCCACCGAAGACGACTTGGCCGAATTGGTCTACACCTCGGGCACCACGGGGCGCCCCAAGGGGGTGATGATCACGCACCGCAACATCGTCTCGAACTTAAAACAGCTCAACGCCATTTTTGACTTCTCCGAAGAAGACGTCTTTTTGAGTTTCTTACCGTTCTCGCACACGTTCGAACGTACCGTGACGCACTACAACTCGCTCGCGAACGGCTCAGCGATGGCCTTCTCACGCGGTGTGGCACAGCTCGAAAACGATTTCCGCGAAGTGCGCCCGACGATTGTGGCCTTGGTGCCGCGCGTCTTTGAAATGATCTACCAGAAGATTCAGGCTGATTTGCGTGAGGCGGACGAAACCCGTCGTCATTTGACCGAATGGGCGGTCGAGGCCGGTTGGCGTCGTTTCTGCCGTATGAACGATTTGCCGGTGGAAGAGTCTCCGCGTGCCGAATTGGATGAGAGCGTGTGGCCCACGCTTGAGGCTGACGTCGCCTCCAAAATCCGTGACGTCTTTGGGGGGCGTATCCGTTGTGCGATTGCCGGCGGTGCGAGCCTGAACTACGACGTCTCGAAATTCTTCTGCGCCATGGGCTTACGTGTTCACCAAGGCTACGGACTCACCGAAACGAGCCCCGTGCTCTGCTTTACCCGTACCGAAAACAACCACCCCAACTGCGTGGGTCATCCGATTCCCGATACCGAAGTGAAATTGGGCGATATGGACGAACTCTTAGTGAAGGGTCCCCAAGTGATGCTGGGCTACTGGAATAAGCCCGAAGCCACCAAAGCGGCCTTCATCGATGGCTGGTTCCGCACGGGTGACCAGGCGGACCTCTCGGACGGAGGACGCGTACGTATCAAGGGCCGTATTAAAGAAATTATCGTGACGAGTACCGGAGAAAAGATTTCGCCGGTGGACTTAGAGTTTGCGATCCAGAAAGACCAACTCTTCCAGCAAGTGATGGCCTTGGGGGATAACCGCCCCTACATTTCGGCCTTGGTCGTCGTGAACGATAAACTCTGGACGGAGCTCTGCACATCGATGGAATTGGACCCAGAAGCGCCCGAAACGCTCACCAATTATGACGTGCAACGTGCCTTAGTGAAGCGTATCCGTCACGCTGCGCGTAACTTCCCGCAGTATGGGATTCCGCGTAATGTGGCGGTTATCCGTGAACCCTGGTCGATTGACAACGGGTTATTGACGCCCACCATGAAATTGCGTCGTCCGGAAATCATGAAGCGCTATGCGGACCTGGTCGAGTCGCTCTATCGCTAAGTCGATACGATCGTTTTGATCCAATCGAGGCACTTTTTTCATCACGAAAAAGTGCCTATTTTTTATGGTATTTTTACGGAAAATCGCATTTTATTGATCATCGTGAAAGCCAAATCCTCACAAAAAGTTGCGCCTTTTTACCCACAACCGTCATCAAAACGCGTTACACTTCGTCCGCAAACCAATCTCCCAACTCTAAGGGGTGTTCAACGCACACCTTAGTAAAGTGTGATTACCTAGTCGCGCCCGCGACTAGCATCACGGGTACCCATTCAAGACTGCCCCTCGGGTCAGTCCTTCATTTTTTTTTGTGCTTAGAGGTTGTTATGCGACTCCTTCAGAAGGCTCTCACCTTCGACGACGTGCTTCTCGTCCCCGCTTATTCAGAAGTTCTCCCCCGTGATACCCAACTCAGTACCCAAATAACGCGCAACTTACGCATCAATATCCCCATGGTCTCCGCCGTGATGGACACGGTGACTGAGGCTCGCTTGGCCATTGCCATGGCTCAAGAAGGTGGTATCGGTTTCATTCATAAGAACATGACCGCCGATTTGCAAGCGGCCGAAGTGGCGAAGGTGAAACGCCACGAAGCCGGTGTCGTCTCGGAACCGATCACCATTGGTCCCGACATGTTGGTGGGCGATGTGGT
>CAJJMF010000075.1 GCA_905192805.1 uncultured Sutterella sp.
CCTTCCTTGCCGTAGCGCAAGGTAGCGAAGTCGAGCCCCGCTTCATTGTCGTTCGTTACCACGGTGCGGACGATCCCAACGAGCCGCCGATTGCCCTCATTGGCAAAGGGATCACGTTTGACACCGGTGGCATTTCGCTCAAGCCTGCTGCCAACATGGCCGATATGATCTACGACATGTCAGGCGCAGCCACCGTGCTCGGTAGTGTATTTGCGGCAGCAAAACTGGGGTTAAAGAAAAATGTCATGGCGGTAGTGGCTGCATGTGAAAACATGCCTTCAGGGTCGGCGACGAAGCCTGGCGATGTGGTCACCTCCTACAGCGGTAAAACGATTGAAATTCTCAACACCGATGCGGAAGGTCGTTTGATTCTCGCGGACGCCCTCAGTTGGACAGCCGAACAAAAACCCGCCGTGATGGTGGACGTCGCCACCCTCACGGGGGCGTGCTGCATTGCCTTAGGTTCACCCTATAGCGGGCTTTTCTCGACGGACGACTCCGTGCGTGACGCCTTACGTGTAGCGGGTGACAACGCGGGGGACGAAGCGTGGCCGATGCCCGTCACCAAGGCTTACGAACGCCTCATGAAATCCAATGCCGCCGATATTGCCAACATGGCCACCCAACGCGATGGCGGGGCGAGCTCGGCCGCCGCCTTCCTCGCCGTCTTTAATGGGGGGTTACCGTGGGCGCATTTGGATGTGGCTGCGACCGCCAACACCTCGGGACGCGATCATGTCTCAACCGGACGTCCTGTCCCGTTGTTGACGCGTTTCTTGTTTGACTGGTCCAACAAATAATCGGTCACAAAAAACCGTACAATAAAGCCTGTTGAGAGGCTCCGCGCCTCTCAACGCGCCCAATCGATACGAGGCAAACGGTGTAGGGGTGGGTACCCGTTTCTGCCCTCGCTCCTATGACGCTCACCACCCCTATAGCGACCACGATCCTCTTGAGTTATGCAACAGATCGACTTTCACTCCCATGTCCCTAATCGCATTGTCTATGCCTGCCAAGTCGCTCGGACGGTATACCGCCGTGGACTCCGCTTAGCGGTTTGGTGTAGTGATGAACGTCGTCTTCGCCAATTCAACGAGATGCTCTGGGAACGCAATCCCTTGGAATTTATTCCTCACGTGGACGCCCAACACCCAGAAAGTGCCGCTACGCCGATCATCTTTGGGTCCGATTTATCCCAACTGCAGGCTGACGTGCTTTTACTTTTAGACGACTACTTACCGCCCGAATGGGAAAAAGCGTTTGTGAATTTTTCACGTATCATCGATGTGGTCAGTACCAATGACGAGGAACTCAAACTCTCGCGCCAACGCTACCTAGCCTATAAGCGGGCAGGCGTTGAACTCAAACACTATAACCGTAGCAACTAAACCTAACAAATTCGCCTCACGCATCCCATCCGATCCTGCCATGATGGGATGATTTCTTTTTGAACGGAACGCTATAAACATCATGTCAATTGATCGCAAAGAACCCATTATTGATACCAAAGATGTGTTGACCCTGGAGGATCGCGTCAAGCTCACTTGGCGTGATGTGCGAGACTTAGCCAGTGAAGGCGTTGAGCCACGTTTAGGTCGTCTGGTGGACGAACCGCGTCGCATCGAGGATACGAATCCCAGTACCCCTAGTGCTCGCGAAACACCGACCCCACGGGTTGCGCCCATTGCTACCCCAACTCCGGTAGCCCCTCCCTCACGCACGTCGGTTGCGGTGAGCACGGACTATCCGCAAGACGCTCCCTACAGTTCACCGATTGTGCCCAGTACTCCCCTCGTGCGACAAGTCGTTCTCACGGAGGAAGAAAAGGCCGAATTGATCCGTTCTCTCTCGATTGAAGTGGAAGCGCGCGTACGCGAAGCCATCAGCACCACGATTGAAATGTCACTCTCCAATGCCATGAACCGTGTTCGTACCGACATTGATCGCGCCTTATCGAGTATCGTGGCCGATGCGGTCTCACGAGAAATGCAAAAAATTGACGTGATCGAAAAGAAATAACGCCTCAGACTTCTGAGCGATTTTATCTAGGGCAGAAGTATTTCTCGCCCTAAGAAGCGCAGAACACGCGATTCGTGCGAAAATAAACCACCTGTTCGCCTTGGGACGATTGGACGCCTAGCCCCATTTGCACCAAGGCGAAGTTGATTACAGTGATCATCGGCGCTCGCCGTTAACACTGCCACACCGTCTGTTTGAACAAGAAGACAATCTGGAAATCTTATGTCTGAAACCAAGAATACCGAACTTGCAAAGAGCTATGACCCGAGCACCATTGAAGCTCGCTGGTACCCTGTCTGGGAAGAACGCGGTTACTTCAAAGCGGGTCTTGACCCCCAGAAACCGAGCTTTTCGATTCAGCTCCCCCCGCCCAATATTACGGGGATTTTGCATATGGGTCACGCCTTTAACCAGACGGTGATGGATACGCTCACTCGCTACCATCGTATGGCAGGCTACAACACCACGTGGATTCCCGGAACGGACCACGCTGGGATCGCCACCCAAATTGTGGTCGAACGTCGCTTAGAAAAAGAAGGGGTCGATTACAAGAAGCTTTCGCGTGACGAGTTTATCGCTCGTGTCTGGGAATGGCAAAAGTATTCGGGTGGCACCATCCTTCAACAGATGCGCCACATTGGGGACAGCGTCGACTGGGACCGCTTGTACTTCACGATGAACGAAAAGCTCTCCAAGGTGGTGATTGATACCTTTGTGAAGCTCTATGAAGAAGGCCTCATTTATCGCGGTAACCGCTTAGTGAACTGGGACCCGAAGTTACAGTCGGCTGTCTCGGACTTGGAAGTGGAAAGCGAAGAAGCTGAAGGTCATCTTTGGGAAATCCGCTACCCGGCGGTGGACGGTGGTGAAGGCGTCGTGGTCGCTACGACGCGTCCGGAAACCCTCTTTGGTGACCAAGCGGTCGCTGTGCACCCTGAAGATGAACGCTATCAGCACCTCATCGGCAAGATGCTCAAACTCCCGCTCACGGATCGTGTCATTCCCGTGATTGCCGACGAATATGTCGACCGCGAATTTGGGTCGGGTTGTGTGAAGATTACGCCGGCCCATGACTTTAACGACTTTGAAGTCGGCAAACGTCACAACTTGCCCTTACTGAACGTATTAACGAAGACGGCCCACATGAACGAAAACGTGCCTGAAAAGTATCAGGGCATGGATCGTTATGCCTGCCGTCAAGCTGCGCTTGAGGATTTACAAGCCCAAGGGCTCTTGGTGAGCACCAAAAAGCACATGCACATGGTGCCTCGCGTTGCCCGCACGGGTGAAATCGTTGAACCGATGCTCTCGGATCAGTGGTACATGGCCATGAGTAAGCCCGCGCCGGAAGGCAGTCTCTATCCGGGACGCTCGATTGCCGAAGTGGGTTTAGAGGCCGTCACCTCGGGTGAAGTCAACATCCTGCCCAAAGAATGGGTTGGGGTCTACCGTCAGTGGCTGGAAAACATCCAAGACTGGTGTATTTCGCGCCAGCTCTTGTGGGGTCACCAGATTCCTGCTTGGTATGACGAAGCCGGTAATGTATACGTGGCACACGACGAAGCGGAAGCTCAAGCCAAGGCGGGTGAAGGCGTCAAACTCACGCGTGACAACGACGTGTTGGATACCTGGTACTCCTCGGCTCTCGTTCCTTTCTCCACCCTCGGTTGGCCCAATCCCGAAGGCGATGAAAAGACCGCCTACGACTTGTACTTGCCGAGCTCTGTGTTGGTCACGGGCTACGATATTCTTTTCTTCTGGGTGGCTCGCATGGTCATGATGACCAAGCACTTCACGGGTCGTGTCCCGTTCAAGGATGTGTACATCCACGGTTTGGTTCGTGACGCCGAAGGCAAGAAGATGTCGAAGTCCGAAGGTAACACGTTAGACCCGCTCGACATTATTCAAGGGATTGGCTTGGAAGCCTTGGTGAAGAAGAACACCACGGGCTTACGTCAGCCCGAAAAAGCCCCTCAAGTGGAAAAGAAGTTGCGCAAGAACTATCCCGAAGGGATCGCTGCGCACGGTGCCGATGCCTTGCGCTTTACCATGGCGGCGTATGCCACGTTAGGTCGTAACGTTAACTTCGACTTGAAGCGTGCGGAAGGCTATCGTAATTTCTGCACGAAATTGTGGAATGCGACCCGCTTTGTGTTAATGAACGTGGAAGGTCAAGATTGCGGCACGGCCGAAAATGCTGGCAAGCCGATGACATTCTCGTTTGTGGACCAATGGATTCGCGCGAGCTTTAACCGTACGGTGGCCGAAGTCATTCAGGCCTATAAGGACTACCGCCTTGACAATGCCGCCAATGCGATTTATTCCTTCGTCTGGAATGAATACTGCGACTGGTACCTCGAATTAGCCAAGGTACAGTTAAAGGGGACGGAGGAAGAATGCCGTGGCACGCGTTATACGCTCGTCACGCTCTTGGAAGCGATCTTACGTTTGGCACATCCGATTATTCCGTTTATCACCGAAGAACTCTGGCAAAAGGTCTCTGTGGTGGCGGGGGTTCGTCGTGAAGACGAAGACACTTCGATCATGATTCAGGCCTACCCGAGCGCTGAGTCGACGGAAGAAACGGCAGAAGAAAAACGCATGAACACGCTCAAAGCGATGGTTGAAGCCGTCCGTAATTTGCGTGGTGAAATGCAACTCTCGCCCTCGGAACGCATTCCGCTTTACGTGTCCGGACCGGAAGCACAAAGCTTAGAAGCAGCTCCCTACTTAGAATTCTTGGCACGCTTAGAAGCCGTGAAGCATGTCGATTCGATTGACTCGGTCAACTCGGGTTCGATCGCGCCGGTGTCCATCGTCGGTGACTTTAAGTTGATGCTCGACGTGAAGATTGATATCGCAGCCGAACGTGAACGTTTGACGAAAGAAATCACCCAAGTCGAAAACGAAGTGATGAAGGCCGAGCGTCAGCTCAGCAACGAAAACTTTGTTGCACGTGCTCCGGCAGCCGTTGTCGAAGAACAGCGTCGTCGTTTAGCGGCCAATTCGGAACAGTTGACGAAACTGAAGGATCAGCTCGCGAAACTTCCGCAAGCGTAATTTAGAAAAGTCAACCCCCTAAAACCTCGGTTCTTGCAATGAACCGAGGTTTTTTGTTAGGTATCAATAGCATTTCGTGTAGGGGCTAGGCACACCGAAGGAAGATTGTCATAATATTTTTATGGGTAATGTAATCGGTGGACCTCGGACCAGACGCTCCCTGACTACGTACTCCACTCACCTCAATCCATTGATGTCTTGAAGGAGGAGAATCCGATGACCACTGTGGATACTATTGTTGAGGCAATTGAGAAAGGCCAAAGTCTAACTTTTGGCTATCATGGGTTCGATCGAACTGTCTCTCCCTACCTCTGCGGCCTCACCCTCAATAATGAAGTCAAAATGCTCGCTTGGCAAACCGATGGCGGTAGCAACTCGGGCGTCACACTAAAGCTCCGTTACTTTACAGTAGCCGATATGATCGGCCCCGAAGCAGTGGATGCTCCTTATGTAGAACCTACCGATGAGCATAAAGCACAATACTCTCAGTTTTCTAAAGTCTATGCCAGTCGGGGCTAGTTAAGCCCATACGAGGCGAATCGTGCTTAAACAGGACGATCGCCTGGCACCATACACCCACCATTACTCACGTGTTTCTCAAGGCACCTTTCGCAACCAAGGTGCCTTTTCCATGATATCCCATAAAAGCGCTATTTTCATGGGGCGCAAAAAGGAGCAAAATTAATCTCCTACAGCATCCGCGAGGATGTTCACGGTTGGGGGAGTAGCTCAGCTGGGAGAGCGCTGCGTTCGCAATGCAGAGGTCGGGAGTTCGATCCTCCTCTTCTCCACCACACCGAATTTTAAAGGCCACAGTTAACACTGTGGCCTTTTCCTTTTTCTGCGCATCGCTAGAAACATAAGGCACACTTTCTCAAGAAGAAAAAGTGTGCCTTGCATCGAACGAGTGACAAACCGTTATTCGGGATGCTTTGGATCAAGCCCCGTCAGGTTATCCACGCCAGACTCTTCTTCAATAGCCAAGTTGGACTCAGCACGAGAGCCTTCCCAGTAATCCGCATGCACAATTCCCAAGGCTTCAGGATGGAACACCGGATTCACGCCCCGTGATTTTTGTGCTTCATAGTCCTTTAAGGCTTTCAAAGCAATCCCTTGCAACAGCAAGATGGCAATCACGTTTGACCAAGCCATTAAACCGACACCAACGTCAGCCATGGACCAAATCACATCCGATGAGCGAATGGCACCAAACGTCACCGTGATAATGAAAACGGCCTTACAGATCGTCATCAGAATGGGACGCTTCAGGTAGCGATTCAGATACGCGACATTGGTTTCGGCCATGTAGTAGTAGCCCAAAATCGTCGTAAACGCGAAGAAGAAAATGGTCACACCAATAAACGGACTACCCCAGCCAGGCATCACCTTATTAATCGCCATCTGAGTAAACACAGGACCCGCATCGACCCCAGGCAAATGCGTGACAATCGCCTTGCCCGACTCGCCGATCACGTTAAAGCAATCCGTCATGAGGATCATAAAGCCCGTGGCCGAACACACAAACAGCGTGTCGATATAGACCGAAAAGGCCTGCACAAGTCCTTGCTTAGTAGGATGCGACACCGCCGCAGCCGAAGACGCATGAGGAGCCGTCCCTTGGCCCGCTTCATTGGAGTAAATGCCGCGCTTGACACCCCAAGAAATCGCCGCACCGAGCATGCCCCCCGTGAGGGAGTCCATACCGAAAGCACTTGAGAAAATGAGTTCAATAACGGCCGGAATTTGCTTGTAGTTGAGCCCAATGATCACTAACGCCACAATGATATAGGCCTGAGCCATGAAGGGCACAACGACCGTCGCGAAGTTAGCAATACGGCGCAAACCACCCACAATCACGAACGTCAATACCGACCCAATAATGGCTGCCGACACGACGTGGGGAATGGCAAAGGCGTTATGCCAAGCGGCCGCAATCGAGTTACTCTGCACACCCGGGCAGAAAAACACCGACGCTAAAATCGTGATAATCGAGAACGCCCAAGCAAAGACCTTATTTTGCAGCCCGCGTTCAATGTAAAACGCGGGACCACCACGGTACTGACCTTCGATACGTTCCTTGTAAATTTGGCCTAAGGTGGATTCAATGAATGCCGACGATGCGCCCAACAATGCCATCATCCACATCCAGAAAAGTGCGCCTGGTCCACCATAACATATTGCTGTTGCAACGCCTGCGATGTTCCCCGTTCCCACACGGCCTGCCAACGTTAAACTCAGTGCCTGAAAGCTAGATAACCCGATTTCACCTTCGCGTTTTTGAAACAGTAAACGCCACATTTCGGGAATCATTCGAATTTGTACAAATCGCGTACGAATAGTAAACAGCAAGCCCGCGCACAGGCATAGTCCCACCAGCACGGGGGACCAAATAATGCTGTTTAAAAAATCAGCAATGGCCAACATGATAGAAGTTCCTAGTCTAGGGGTTGTAGAGTTTATCAGTCAGAAGCGACTGAAGTGGGAGGGAAATAAGTTTTATGAAAAAAGTGTACCCGCATAAACACAGAAAGTCCGAATAACTCGGACTTTCTAATGGTGGGTTGATTTCCTCTTGTGTTGAATCAACCCACGTAAGCGTTTCCCTTACTCGGCCTGATGGCGCTGAGCAATAATTTCTTTCCAGCGATTGACTTGGAATTTAACCTGATTCGGGGCCGTACCACCTAGGTGGTTACGTGCCTTCACCGAGCCTTCCAGCGTTAAAACGCTGTAGACGTCCTCACCAATTTCTGCGCTGAAACCTTGAAGCACGTCGAGCGGCAATTCTTCCAAACCGCATTCACGTTGCGCCGCTTCACGCACGACCTGACCCACGATATCGTGAGCCGTACGGAACGGTACACCGTGACGCACCAAGTAGTCAGCCAAATCGGTAGCCGTTGGGAAACCCGCTTGGCAAGCAGCCAGCATCGCCTTGGGCTGGGGTTCGACGCCAGCCATCATATCGCAGAAGGCACGAAGTGTATCCTTGACCGTATCAATGGCGTCAAACACCGGTTCCTTGTCTTCTTGGAAATCCTTGTTATAGGCTAAGGGGGTACCCTTCATCACCGTCATCAACGCGATCAAGTCGCCATACACACGCCCTGTCTTACCGCGCGCCGTTTCGGGCACATCGGGATTTTTCTTCTGGGGCATGATCGAGGACCCTGTCGTGAAGCGATCAGGTAACTTGATAAAGCTAAAGCGCTGGCTCATCCAAATGATCAGTTCTTCAGACAAGCGCGAAATGTGAGTCATGATCAAGGCAGCGGCAGCACAGAATTCCACGGCAAAGTCACGGTCCGAAACCGCATCAAGCGAATTTTGAGCCACGGCTTCAAAGCCTAAGAGTTGAGCGCTGTATTCACGGTCGATCGGATAGGTCGTCCCTGCCAAAGCGGCAGCACCTAACGGAGAACGATTCACGCGACGGCGTAAATCCAGTAAACGTTCGCGATCGCGTTCAAACATTTCCACATACGCCAACATATGGTGGCCAAAGGTCACCGGCTGGGCGACTTGTAAGTGGGTAAACCCAGGCATGATCACGTCCGCACCACGTTCGGCTTGGTGAACTAAGACGTCTTGTAAGTGCTCTAAGCGTTCCACAATGACGTCAATTTCACTACGCAAATAAAGACGGATGTCGGTAGCGACTTGGTCGTTGCGCGAACGCCCCGTGTGCAAACGCTTCCCAGCATCCCCAATCAACGCCGTCAAACGAGCCTCGATATTAAGGTGAACGTCTTCGAGCTCTAACTGCCAATTAAAGGCACCCGTTTGAATTTCTTCGCGGATCTGGGCCATACCACGCTGGATATCGTCCAAATCTTTCTGGGTAATCACACCCACTTTTGCCAACATCGCAGCGTGGGCCAAGGAACCATCGATATCAGCCATCGCCATGCGCTTATCGAAGTCGACGCTAGCGGTATAGCGCAACACGAAGGCATCTACTGGTTCAGAAAAACGACCCGACCAAGCTTTTTTCTTCGCGTGAAGCGGGTCATTGGAATTATCAACTTTATCAGTCATAGTTTTACTCCGAGGGGGGTTAAAGAGTGCCCTTATTGTAGCGAACGGATCAGGCCTGCGTTGGGAAACAGCGTCAAAAAACGTACACTCGTTTTTTGCGGTTACTCTTTGCTTTTTCTGCTAATTCGTGTAAAATGCTTGTTCTCACGGGGTGTAGCGTAGTCCGGTTAGCGCGCCTGCTTTGGGAGCAGGATGTCGGAGGTTCGAATCCTCTCACCCCGACCAGAATTCATGCCGTGCTCGAAATCGCCTGCCCGTAGCTCAGTCGGATAGAGCATCTGCCTTCTAAGCAGAGGGTCACAGGTTCGATTCCTGTCGGGCAGGCCATAATGAATGATGGTGGGAATAGCTCAGTTGGTAGAGTCCCGGATTGTGATTCCGGTTGTCGTGGGTTCGAGTCCCATTTCCCACCCCAGTTTGAAAAAGGGTAGCGTTCAAAACGCTACCCTTTTACGTTTTCGTAAACCCTCATCAGCACTCTAGTGCTGCACCTCCTTGTCAATCGGAATGAACATCCCGTAGAAGACCCAGCCGGCAAAGGTCACAATCGTGGCAAAACGCACCAAAAAGCTTTCGTAGGATGTAAAGACATAAAAGGTGTATAACAGGGCAATGGTTGCCATAATGAAGACGAACCAAGGATTCTTTTCTTTATCCCCCACCAATCGCACAAGCGAAAAGAGTGAGGCCACGCAGAACATATAGGGAATCACATTGGTGATGACCGAAATATCGACCAGCAACGCAAACTGTTTATAGAGCGAAGGCGTAAACGAAATCCCAATCAAAATGGTTTGCACTACTGCAATCAACAACAGTCCTAAAATCGGCGAATCCGTTTCGTTGACCTTAGCAAACACACGAGGAAAGTAACCGAGATCCGCAGAGGTCTTACAGACACGAGACACCGTAAACTGCCACGACACCAAGGATCCGTAGCAGGTGAGCGACATCAACACGGCAAATACCATGCTCACCGAGGGCCCAAAGAGCTCACTAAAAACAATCGCAAACGGAGCGTCCGAATTAACGATCTCTGCATTGGGTACAACGCCCCCCACGAGAGTCGTCGTAATGACGTAGAGGAAGGCCACAAAACCTGCCGCAATCAACACGGCTCTCGGTACATTCGTTTCAGGGTTTTCCACAGAATCCGAGTTGGCACACGCCGACTCTAAACCCAAAAAGGCCCAGAGTTGCATGCTTACGGTGTGCCCCATCGCCTCAAAAACCGAGTATCCATGAGGGTTCCAATTCGCTTGCAACAAGGAAAAATCAAACCAGAATGGGCCAGCGATCGCAAAGACAATTAACGCTAACGCAATACCCCAAAACGATAAGGCCGTGATCAAGCCCGTAAATTGTGCTCCGCGAAAATTGGCTGCCGTAGCTAACCAAAGCAACACCACCATGAGGGCCAAATTGGTCATCGGGCTCAACGTGACATGCACCGTGGCCAACAAGTAACTCAGTGCTGTTGCCATAATCGCCACATTCGCAATCACAAGCGATATGGTGTAAATGAAGTTCACCAAAAACGACCCTGACTTACCGAAGGTATACTCGGCGATCCCTCCTAAGCCCCCATGTTTCCGGGAATACATCCCACACTTCGCAAATGAGTACGCTAAAGCAATCACCCCCACAATCGTTACACCCCATGCGAGAAGGGAAATCATGCCAACGCCCGCTTGCTTAGCAGGGAGCATGATGATGCCCGATCCCAACATGTTGAGTGCAGTAAGGAAGGTGAACTGCATCAGCGACATTTTGCTACGAGACATAAAGAGACCTCATTTTCGGATTCAACCTAAACTCCGCAAAAATTTTATAAACAGCAAAAAATAATTCTTTATCCCCT
>CAJJMF010000076.1 GCA_905192805.1 uncultured Sutterella sp.
AAGCCACCGTGAACGCACCGTTCGCTCAGCGTCCCTCATAACTTAGGAGGCGGCGATCGTCAGTGCAAACCGTACCCCCGAGAGCGTATCGACGCCCGAGGTGGCCCCTTGTTCACGCAACGCGTTAAACCCGTCTAAGGGGGCGTATTCCGCCACTTTTAAACTCTCCACAAAGTAGCCCTCGAACGCCAAGGTTAAAAAGTTCTGACTAATGTCGGTGGTTGCCGTGCGGCTCTGCGCCACCGCCTCCGAGAGGGCGTCGAGCTGAGGGTGACCGATTCGGTGCCAGGCCCAGAGCCAGCCACAGAGAAAATCGTCCCCCGAAGGGGTGAGCCCCGGGCCCCGTCCTACCAAGGTGCGAACAAGGGCGCTCCAATCCCGTTCCGACGCTGTCGCGTCGCGTCTCCAGAGTTCCGTGAGCCATGCCTCGTCTTGCAGTTCGGGAACGCCTGAGGTGCGTCCCGCGAGGGCGACGTTGAGGGCCTCGAGTACCCGAGGCCATTGTCGCGGCGTGAGACTTCCGCGACTCACCGATAAATCCAAGGGACTCGCGAGCGTTGTGTCGAGGGTCCAGGTGGCGAAGGTCAGTCCCGCCGCGTCAAGTGTGACGTGTTCTCCCACCGTGACAGCCGGCATTTGGGGCGCAGCGACTTTCAGTCCGCACGGCACTAACGGCTTTTGGTAGGTCACAAGCGACACTAAGGGAAAGCCCCCCGCGGGCATCGTGAGGTTAATCGCGTGCGTAAAAGCGCTGTGCACCCGATAGTCCCCCGCAACGAGGGGCTTTGGCAAATGGCAATGCGTGGCACGAAGTCGTGTCATGGTGGGCGATCCTCACGAGTGAACGATAGTGCCCACACTATAGCATCGCCCAAGAGAAGAAAAAAGCATGGGCGGCGTAACGCCCGTTTCTTTGGCGTCGCGCCACTCACCGAAGCCTTCCGCGCACGGGGTTTGCCGTCCACAGAATTGCTCCTATATTGACTACTCCCGACAAGAGGGACGGGGTGCTCGCGCTGTAAGCGACGTCAAAGGCTTAAAAATTCTTTAACGAGGACCGTGAATAGGCCCAAAGAGAATTGATCGTTGGGGGAGGGGAATTCCCTCATCATGACGCTACTGGTTCACGAGAAAGTGCTCGGAACCCTGCCTACGAAACCTCTTCAAATCAAACCAAAAGGAATCGACATGAAAATCGTGATGACCTTAGGCGGCAACGCGCTACTGGAGCGTGGCGAAGTGATGAGTGCCGAGAATCAGGCCCGCAATATCGCCAAGGCCGTGGAGGCCATTAAGGCCGTGGCCCAATCCCACGACTTGATTTTGAGCCATGGCAACGGCCCGCAGGTGGGATTAATTGCCCTTCAGAACTTAGCCTACGACAAAACGCCGCCGTATCCGTTGGATGTGTTGGGCGCTCAGAGCCAAGCGATGGTGGGCTACCTCTTTATGCAGGCGTTGCAAAACGCACTGCCCGATAAAACGGTGGTGAATTTGGTCACCCGTACGCTCGTTGATGAGAAGGATCCCGCGTTTTTGAATCCCACAAAATTCATTGGTCCCGTATACGACGAAGCGACCGCGCACCGATTGGCCGAGGAACACCGCTGGACGGTGAAGCCCGATGGGGCGCACTGGCGTCGTGTGGTCCCGAGTCCCAAACCCGTTCGCATTTTGGAGTCCGACACGATCCGTACGTTGAGTGAGTCGGGCGTGATGGTGATTGCCGCCGGGGGCGGTGGGGTGCCCGTGATTCATACGAAAGACGGCTTTATCGGTCAAGAAGCCGTGATTGACAAAGATTTTGCGGGGTCCATGTTGGCGCAAACCTTAGAAGCAGACCTCTTTGTGATTGCGACCGATGTCGATGGCGTCATTGACGGCTGGGGTACGCCCGACGTGGCGCTCATTACGAAAGCGACCGTGGGCGAAATGCGCCAGATGGCCTTCCCCGCGGGCTCCATGGGTCCCAAAGTCGACGCGGCCTGCGCTTTTGTGCAAGCCACGGGACGCCCTGCGGTGATCGGGCCCTTGAAGAACATCCTGGGCATGGTAGAGGGGACCGCCGGCACACGTATTGTGAGTGGCTTTGGCTAATTGGATGGATTTAAATCTATCACGTTAAATTTTCTTTAACGAAAAGAGTGGGTTCACTCAAAACTTTCTACCGTCCTCGGGGGCGGGGCGCTTTAGAGTAGAACTAACGCAAGAAAACACGTTGGAGGACACACCTCAAATGAAAACGACCTTAATTAAAGCAGGACAGTATTTTGACTCGGTGACGTTGATGGGCGTCAGCAAGCGACTCTTGGCGCACGACGGTATCCGTCAGGTGTCCGTCAGTATGGGTACGGATTTAAACAAGGCGCTCTTAGTGGAAGCGGGCTTAGCGAGTGACGCGACGAACGCCGCCACACCCAACGACTTAATGATCGTCTTAGAAACGGATGCGTCGTTAAGTGAAGCCGATGCCTTGGCCTTAATCGATGCGGAATTAACGCGCAAGACGGCGGAAGCCGTCGCGCAACACCGTCCGATCAATTTGGCGGCTGCGCTCGAGGTGCGCCCCGATGCGAACTTAGCGCTCATTTCGGTGCCGGGCCAATACGCCACGCTCGAAGCCAAAAAGGCCTTAACGGCTGGGCTCAACGTGATGCTTTTTTCCGACAACGTGTCGCTCGAGGATGAAGTCGCGCTCAAAACCTTGGCGCACGAGAAGGGGCTTTTTGTGATGGGCCCCGATTGCGGGACCGCCATCATTAACCAGGTCCCCTTGTGCTTTGCCAATGCGGTGAGTGCCGGTAACGTGGGCTTAATTGGCGCCTCAGGGACGGGGATGCAAGAAGTGAGCGTGCTCCTTGATGCTGCGGGCTTGGGGATCAGCCAGGCGATTGGCACCGGGGGCCGTGACTTAAAGGACGCGGTGGGCGCCCGTATGACCTTGGATGCGATCGATGCCTTGGAAGCCGATCCCGCGACCGACCTCTTGGTCGTGGTGGGCAAAGCGCCCGAAGCGGGCGTCATGGACACGTTGGTTCAACGCGCCCAAACGCTCACGAAACCCATCGTCTTTACGTTCTTATCCGAAAAAGCCTTTACGAGCACGGAGCGCGTGCGCTTCACGCAAAACTTAGAAGGGGCGTTAACCGAAGTCTTGTCGCTTCTGGGGATGCCGGCGGTCGAAACGATCGATGCGGAGCGCGAAAAAGCCCTTGCGAGCTCGCTTCGTCAACGCTTAAACGCTCGCCAAACCGCGATTCGCGGGGTCTTCTGCGGGGGCACGTTAACGAGCGAAGCGCGACTCATTTTGCACCGTGACTTTGGATTAGACGTCTACAGCAACATCGCGCACGACGCGTTTGCCTTGAGTGATACCGAAACGAGTCGCGGGCATACGCTCCTTGATATGGGGGACGACGCGTTTACGGTGGGGCGTGCTCACCCGATGATTGATCCAACGGTGCGTAACGAACGGCTTCGTCGCGAGGGGCTCGACCCGGAAGTGGCCGTGGTGCTCTTTGATGTGGTCTTAGGCACGGGCGCCAACGCGGATCCCTTACCCGAACTCTTAGCCACCTTAGAGTCGATTCGTGAGGAAATCCACGCCGCTGGCCGTGACGTGGCCCTCATCGCTTACGTCCTGGGTACCGACAAGGACCTGCAAGGGAAAGCCTCGGTCGTGGCTGCCTTAAAAGCCTTAGGCGTGACGGTCGCGACGACGAATGCACAAGCCGCCCGTTTAGCGGGTTGGGTGGTCAAACAGTAAAAGGAACGAACACCATGACACACTCGTTATTTAAAGATAACCTCACCGTGATTAATGTCGGGGCCCCGAGCTTTGCGGAGGAATTGGCTGAGCGTGGCGTCGCCGTCACGGACGTCGATTGGAAGCCCGTGGCGGGCGGTAAACCCGAACTCTTGCGTGCGCTCGAATCCTTAGACGATTTGGCGGTGAACCGTGCGAACGAATTGGCGCTGGCGACCTACTTAAAGGGTCAGCCGTTCTTAATCGACTACACACTCGCACACAAGGTGATTCCGTGGTTTGAAGAGGGCAAAAAGCGACTTCTGCACGCCGGTCCCCCGATTACGTGGGACCGTATGTGTGGCCCGATGCGTGGGGCCATCATGGGCGCCATGATTTTTGAAGGCTGGGCGAAGACGCCCGAAGAAGCGGTTGCTCTCGCCGAAGCGGGCGAAGTCGAATTCTCGCCCTGCCACGAACACGATGCCGTGGGTCCGATGGCGGGCGTGATTGCGCCCCATATGTGCGTGTCGGTCTTTGAAAACCGCGCCTTTGGTAACCGTGCCTACTGCCCGGTCCCGGAAGGCATGGGCGGGAAGTTGCTCCGCTACGGGGCCTATTCCGAAGAGGTGATTGAACGGCTACGCTGGATGGCGAGCGAATTCCGTGACGTGATGCACGCCGCCCTTCAATGCTCGGACGGCATTGACACGAAGAGCTTGCAATTCCAAGCGCTTCATATGGGCGACGAAGGCCACAACCGTAACAAAGCCGGTACGAGCATGTTTATCCGTGCCGTGGCGCCCTTAATGATTAAGTCGGGTCTGCCCGCTGAGCGTGTGCTCCCAGTGTTGGACTTCATTAATGGCAACGACGGGTTCTATCTTTCGATTTCGATGCCCACCTCCAAGGTGACCTTGGATCCGGTGAACGGCATTGAAGGCTCCACCATGGTGACCGCGATGGCCCGCAATGGGGTCGACTTCGGGATCCGTGTCGCGGGGCTCAACAAAGAATGGTTTGTGGGCGAATCCCAGTGGGTGAAAGGGCTTTACTTCCCCGGCTTTGGGGATGAAGACGCGAACCGCGACATGGGCGACTCCTCCATTACGGAAACGGCCGGCATCGGGGGCTTTGCCCTCTCGGGCGCTCCTGCCATTGTGCAGTTAGTGGGTGGTACGGCCGCCGAAGGCGTCGAAATCAGTAAGCGCATGTACGCGATTACGATTGGCGAAAACGTGAATTTCTCACAGCCGGTGCTCAATTTCCGTGGCTCACCCACGGGGATCGATGTCCGCAAAGTGGTCGAAACGCAGATTCTCCCGACGATCACGACGGGCAGCGTGCACAAAGACCCGGGCGTGGGCCAAATCGGTGCCGGGATTACGCAGCCGCCGATGAGCATCTTTGAGGATGCGCTATTGGCCTTTGCGAAGCGCTACGGCAAACCGTAATCGTTCACTATCCACCCTATTTTTGGGGACCTCGTGGGGCTTGAGTGAGGGGGTGACATCCTCACTTTGCCCGGATGTGACTTCACACTCAAGCCAGCACGAGCAAGACCCTACGGGCGTCAGCACGCCAATGGCAGGGCAGGAAGCGCTGCCCTTGGGGGGCTGTACACCCAAAAATCGAACCCTCTTTGACCTTACTCCTAACTTCGTGACTCTTTGCGAGAGGAAGACGACAATGAATAACATCATTAATAGCCCGCTGCTTTGGATCATCTGCTCCGTGACGGTGATCATCATTGCACTACAGGCCTTTTTGTTTGCGAAATTGGCCCACAAAAATGCGCCCGCCTTTGGGATCACGAAAACGCAGGCCTGGACCGCGTTTCGTGTGGGGCTCGTGACCGCCATTGGCCCGAGTCTCGGGATTCTCATCGTGATGGTGGGCCTGATGGCTGTGTTGGGTGAACCGCTCACCTGGATGCGTTTGTCGATGATTGTGTCGGCCGCCAACGAATTAACGGCCGCCAAGATCGGTGCCGAAGCCGTCGGGATTGACTTCAATAGCCCGGCCTTCGGGGAAACCGCGCTCTTTGTGGCGTGGTTAGGGATGGCCGTGAACGGGATCGGTTCGCTTGTTGGGGCGCTCCTTTTCTCGGGTCACTTGGAAAAGATGAAGACGAAGATCACCTCCTACAACCCGAAGATTCTCTTCTTTATCTCGGGCGCTGCGATGACGGCCATTTACGGCAATTTGAGTTCCGCCGAATTAAAGCGTGGGGGTGCCGGTTTGGCGGCTTGGGCCACGGCAGGCGTTGTGATGCTCATCCTTCACTACGTGAGCCAGAAGTATCCGCGCATTAAAGAATACAACTTAGGGATCGCCATGATTGCGGGGACGCTCGTGGGTGCCTTCTTAACGATGAAGTAATGTCCGACGTCGCTTGAGACACGACATTCAACAGTGAGAACGATTTTTATCTAAAGGAATTGTCAACTATGGACCAGCAAACCTACGAAACCCAATGGATTAACGAAGTGCATCGCATTGGTCGCTGGACGCTCGCCGCGGTCTGCATTACGAGTCTTTTCCCAGTCGCCTACCTCTACTTCATGTACGGGATCTTCCCGCCGATGGACTGGATCATTAAAGACTTGGTGTTGATTACGGCCTCCTTTGGGCTCATTTGGCTCATTGAACCGTTAACGTTCTACCCGGCCTTAGGGTTGTCGGGCTGCTACTTGGCCTTTATCTCGGGGAACATTGGGAACAATAAGCTCCCGGCCGCCGTGTTGGCGCAAGAAATCACCGGGGTCGAGCAGGGGAGTAAACAAGCCGAAATCATCACGACGCTCGCGATTTGCGGTGCCACGACGACGACCTTATTGATGGTGGCCTTAGGGGCCGTGGCCGGCAGCGCCATCTTGGGTGCCTTCCCCCCGGCAGTGGTCGATGCGGTCAAAAACTTCGTCGTCCCGTCGATTTTCGGTGCCTTGATTGTGTCCTTTGCGATTAAGTTCCCGAAGATCATCCCGGTGGCGGTGGGCGTGCCGTTACTGTTGCGCCTCTATGCGACGATGATCCCTGGCTACTGGTTTGTGTTAATCACCTTGGTGGCCACGGTCGCTGCGACACTCATCATGTATAAGGGTCGCATCTTCGCGAAAGCCCAATAACCTCAGGTGAGCCGTGTGGGGGCTGACGAACGAAATAGCACGTCGCCCTCATGCGGCTCACTCAAACGTGAGGCATAAAGGGATAATGGGTGAAAGCTGAGCGATACCGGGGGAGGGCCGCGTGAAAACGCGAAAATACCTCGCTATCGCCCACAGCGAGAAGCCTGTGTGCTTGCGCTTTTACATGTCTTGCGATAGCCTAGTGGCATCCCTCAATGAATAAAACCTTATCGTGGAGCGCCAACCGATGAAAAAACCGTCCCCTTTGACGACGCCAAACGCTGGGAGTGCGAATGACGCTCTGGAGCGTGTCAGCGCTCAGGCGGCCCGCGTAAACGCTCCCGCGAGTGTGGAGCGCACCCTTCGGGCGTTGAGCCCTCGGGTCGACTTGGAAGAGTTGCGCACGTTTGTGGCGGTGGCGGAATTGGGGAGCTTTACGGCGGCGGACTTTTTGTCCCGCACAACGGCGGCGGTGAGCTATCGCGTCAAGCGCCTCGAGATGTCCTTGGGGGTGGAGCTTTTCAACCGAGCCCACAGTCAGCAGGGGAGTACGGGGCGCACCACGCTCACCCCAGCGGGCGAATGGCTCTTTGAAAAGTCCCAGTCGCTCCTCACCTGGCAAGACGAATTGCCCGAAGAAATTCGGGCGATTAAAGACGGCGTGGAACCCCGCTTTACGCTCGTGATCAACAATTTGCTCTACGACAATCAGGCGGTCGCCAAGCTACTGAATCGGATGCATGCGACGTTTCCTCATACGCAATTGAAAGTGGTGCGGGCGGTCTATATGGGGGTTTGGGATGCGTTGATTTACGCCAAATGCCACTTGGCAATTGGTGCCCCAACGTTTCATGCGGTCGATAACCACTACGTGGTGGAGCCCTTAGGCGTCGTGTCGTGGCACTTGGTCGTGGCACAACACCATCCGCTCGCCAAAAAGCGTCGGGTCACGGAAAACGATTTGCGGCGTTTCCCAGTCGTGAATATCGAAGACAGTTCGCTTAACCTACAAAAACGCGCTCCCTGGCGACTCGCCGGGCAAGACGAAATTGTGGTGCCGGATTTACGCACCAAGCTCGCCTGCCATGTCGATGGGCTCGGGGTCGGGTTTTTGCCCTTAGCGATGGTGGAACCGTACCTGCGTCGCGGGGAATTGGTGGAGTTAACGCTCACGGATACCCCACGAAGCGATTCGCCGATGTCGATTGCTTGGGCCCGCAAGGACCAAAACGGTCGCATCAACCAGTGGCTGCGTGGCTTAATCGCGAAACGTGACCCGTTGATTGTGCCGCTTCTGGCTGCGCTCTCGGAAGTCTCCGAGGTGTCGCCCGACGACGCTCCCTAACGGGACCCGAATACCCAACCCTTAACGAACCCTTGTACCCTCACACGAAAACCCATGGTGGCGGGGCGAAGCGAGTGCCTTGCCTAGGAACGAGGTTCTGGGACCTCCAACCAAAACCCCAGCGAGTGTGCGGTGGTGGCCCATGTTGACCCCCTCGCGCGCTTGAACCGCTAAGGAGGTGACTCTCATGACGAACACCCACGACAATTTGGCCGCAACGGGCTCCCCAACCCCCACGCGTGCTCCCCAGACTCCCCAGGCTCCTCATGCACGCGATTTACTGAAAGTGACGCTCGCGAGTCTGTTTGGGACGATGCTCGAATTCTATGACCACTTCATTTACGGGACGGCTGCTGCGCTCATTTTCCCGAAAGTCTTTTTTGCGGGGTTACCGAGCGACGTGGCGCTCATTCTCTCGCTCATCATTTACGGGATCGCGTTTGTCTCCCGTCCTTTGGGGGCCATGATTTTTGGCCACTACGGTGACAAATTGGGCCGCAAGACGATTTTGGTATTGGTGCTGATGATCATGGGGCTCGCGACCTTCGCGATTGGGCTTTTGCCGAGCTACGAAACCGCTGGGATGACGGGGGCCGTGCTGCTCGTCTTTTTGCGCCTCCTGCAAGGGATTGCCTTAGGGGGCGAATGGGGCGGGGCCGCGTTGATGGTTTCGGAATACACCAAGGGACTCAAAATTCAAGGGCTCTTAGGGAGCGTGGTGCAGATTGCCTCGCCGTTAGGGTTTTTGTTAGCCTCGGGCACCTTTGCGCTCGTGACGCATTTCTCAACGGAAGCGACACTCTTGACGCTCACCTGGCGCTTCCCCTTCTTGCTTTCCGCCGTGTTGGTGGTGATTGGGCTCTATATTCGTCGCTCGATTGATGAGTCGCCCGAATTTGAAGCCAACAAAGCGCAGATGGAAGCCAACCACCAACCCTTAGCGTTGGTCTTTACGCGCTACCGAAAAAATTTAGCCTTGGCGATTGGCTCGCGTATCGGAAGCGACGTGGCGTTTTATGTTTTTGCGCTCTTTCCTTTGGTCTACTTGCCCTTTATTGGGATTGATAAGTCGGTGGCGCTTAATGCGACCATCATTGCCGCGTTGGGGCAGGCTGCCGGGATTCCACTCTTTGGGTGGCTCTCGGACAAATGGTCGACGCGAGGCGTATTGCTGTTGGGAGCCGTCTTAAATGCGCTTGTGACGATCGTCTTCTTTATGCTCCTTAATACCCATTCGGAAGCGCTCATTTACCTCGCGGCCTTTATGGGACTCTTTGCCCTCGCCGCCCTCTGGGCGCCGTTGGCCGCCCACTTCCCGAAGATGTTCCCGGTCGCGGTGCGCTTTACGGGGGCGGGCGTTGGCTTTCAGGCGGCCGGCATTTTAGGGGGCGCCATCGCGCCCACGATTTGCGTGGCGTTAATGAAGTCGATGGGCTCGCCCTGGGGCGTGGCGGGCTACTTGATTGCGCTCTTAGTGCTCCTCTTTGCCTCAGTCTGGATGACACGCACCGAGGAGGGCTAAACCGACCGACGAAAACCAGAATGGCCGCATCGCTGGGAGGTGCGTGAAGGCATTAACCCCAAGGGTGGGACTCGAGCAAACCGCGAGCCCCGCCCTTTTTTGTGGCGTTTGCGTATGTGCCTAGGGTGATTTAGGGGCCTTAGGGGAGTTGAAGGGCCTCGGGCGTGTCGTCCGTGAGGGTCACCCAATCGACCGGATTGCCGTGCTCACGAATGAGCGTCATCAAGTCGGTCGTTTTCATCCAGACGGTGGCGGTGTTGTCGTTGGGGTGTAGCCCAATTAAGTCGGGCGTCGCAAGGCGACGATCCACATAAAGCGCCACATCCGCGTCCCGATTGTTAAGGAGCCCCAAGGGCGTCACGGCGCCCGGAAAGAGCCCCAATTTGTCGGCCAAATCCTCGTTGGAGGCAAACGTGAGCGCTCGCGAACTCAAGCGTCGGCGTAAGGCCTTCAAATTGACCCGTTCGTCGCCCTTTACCGTCACCACGTAGTAGTGCGCTTTCTTGTCGTCCCGCAAAAAGAGGTTTTTGGCGTTGGAGTCGGGATAGGGGAGGGGCACTTGGGCGACTTCGGCCATATTAAAAACGGCGGGGTGTTCGGTTATCTCGTGCCAGAGGGCGCGCTCCGCAAGGAGCGCATAAATGCGGTCTTTGGTCATCATGGACATCGATCCTCAAGGTATCGTCAACGTGAGTCTCGTCTCTAGGATAGCACAGGCCGTTTCGCGCCACGACCGGACGTTTTGTGAGCGCGACACGCGAAAAGGCCCGACTGTGTACGAGGCCGAACAGTTTTTGGACGACACCTACCTCTTTCGGGAGAGATGCCATCAAAAAAAACGGACGGATAATGCGAATCCTGTATACTAGTCTCATGCTACCAAGCCCCGAAGGGTCTCGAGACACGGGTTTTGGATGTGCTCACTGATTCAGTTATTTACTTATTCGATTTTCCTCGATCGAAATGGACAGGCCTATCCCGCGAGCGCCTCGCGCTCACCTCATCGCTTGCCTAGTCGACCGCTTAGCCCGTCGTTAGACGATCGGGGAGAAGTCCGCCTTGGAGTGTCGACCCATGAATGCGATCTATCGAGTGATTTTTAATCGCTCCCTCGGTATTTTCCAGTGTGTATCCGAATTAACGCGAGCCGACGGCAAAGAGAGCCCTCGTTCCCGCACACGAGGAGCGCGTGC
>CAJJMF010000077.1 GCA_905192805.1 uncultured Sutterella sp.
ACTCTACTTGGATATTGCGATTTAGTGAGCTATCATAACATCTCACTTTTTTGGTGGTTGTATCCTTGATGATATCTACCAGTCGCTGGGCCACACAGGATGAATTGCCCATGGGACTCACCGATGCGGTCTCCGGCTTTTCGTTTTGGGACGCCGGAGATGAAACGACGCAAGCCACTTGGCGTCAATACCCTCAGGCAATTCCCGTTTTTAATGCCGTGCATACGCCCGAAGAAGATGTTCATGGGTATTGGCTCAAGACACTGGAAGAAAAACTCCCCGCCGACTACCCGGTGATTGTGGACTTCACGCTCTACGATGAACGGCTTCAGGATCCGCAGAAACGCGGAGGGCGACAGGCACTGTGGGAAGACTTCATTAAGCGCTACGCGGGACGGGCAATCATCATCACCAACACGAGCTCGGCACAAATGATTGGTGAGGCCTTACTCGCCTCCAAGCACCTACAGTAGTAGCCCGTTACGCTTACGTTGAGGCTCGATGAATATCCGTTGTCCATTTTTTGGGATAATAAATATAAGCTATTCTTAACCGACCATCTATAGGAGCCTGGTGCATGCTCACAAACGATCAATTTCAGATCAACTTGAGTCTGGTGAGTCATACCAACATAGGCAAAACCACGTTGGCCCGGACTCTCTTACTGCAAGACATTGGTGAAGTCGCTGACCGAGCGCATGTCACCGAAGATAATGACGCGTATGTACTCGCACGAGACCCCTCGGGCTGTGAGCTCTTGCTCTGGGATACGCCTGGATTTGGCAACTCCGTTGCCCTCGCCAAACGTCTCTCACAACGGCAAAACCCCATCGGTTGGTTTCTCTCTGAAGTCTGGGACCGATTTACCAACAAATCGTTTTGGCTCGATCAGCGTGCGATTGGTCACATCAAAGACACCTCAACCTTGGTGCTCTACTTAGTCAATGCCGCCGAACTCCCCGACGAGACCAGTTACATTCCCTCGGAGATGCAAATTCTCTCGTGGATTGATAAGCCAGTGATTGTGTTATTGAACCAGATGGGGCAACCACGCCCCAAAGCCGAAGAGACTGCCCAGTTGTCGGCCTGGAAAGAGGCACTCAAAGCGTATCCCTTCGTCAAAGACGTACTCCCTATGGATGCGTTTGCTCGTTGTTGGGTCCAAGAAAGCGCACTCTTTGATGCCATTGGTCATGCACTCCCCGAAACGCATCAGTCGGCCTTTGCGACCTTGCAAGACACCTGGATTCGTTCCCGTCGTGCGCTCTACACAAAGTCCATCGATGCGATGGCACAGCACATGGTGCATCTATTGAATGCCAAAGAGTTAGCCCCCACCCCGTCCATCAAAGATCATCTCATCGCGTTTGCGACGCAGCTCGGGCTCTCCAAAACCAACAGTGCAGCACTCGAAGCGGCGCAGTCCGCATTGGCCGCCAATGCCGCGGATCGTTTATGTTTACTGACCCAAAGACTCATTGGGATTAATCGCCTCAAGGAAGGTCAAACGAGTCGCGAGATTTTACGTCGCATGAAGTCCGACTGGGAAATTAACACCTCTGGCGGGATTAATCCCAATACAGCCGCCGCCATTGGCGGGGGCGTGGGACTCGCGGGCGGTGCCGCAGCGGGCGCTCATATTGACGCCGGTACCGGTGGATTGACGCTGGGCCTCGGTACCCTCGTCGGAGGGCTCTTAGGAGCACTCGGTGCCGTCGGGGCTGCGGCGGTATACAACGCCAATCACCAAAAAGAGGGGGTGGAAATCAGTTGGAGTTCAGAGGCCCTTGACGGGTTTTTCCTTGAAACCCTCTTACTCTATATGGCCGTCGCGCACTTTGGGCGTGGCCGTGGAGAATGGCAGCAAAGCGAAAGCCCTGCCTTTTGGAAGACGACCATGCAAGAGGCAATTTTGCAAAATCCTCCTGAGTGGAAGGCCCTCAAAAAGCTCGATCCAGACGCCGGTACGGCCGAAGTCACCAAACTCTTGGATTTAGCCTTGCGTATCGTCTTTGAAAAACTTTACGATCGTCGCCCGTAAAAAAAATGGAGCCTTCGTGGCATGGCACCACTAAGGCTCATTGACTGTGAGATTCAATCGCTCATTCGTACCGCTTAGGGCACCATCTGCTCGACTTCATCTTTCTTGACGGCCTTGACTAAGTCTTCACGCTTGACACCCAAATAGAGCGCAATCGCTGCCGCCACGAACACCGAAGAATACACCCCCAAGCAAATACCGATGGTTAACGCTAAGGCGAAGTAATGCAAGGCAGGACCGCCAAAGAAGAACATCGAGAGCGTCATACACAGGGTCGAGGTGTGGGTAATCACCGTACGCGAAATCGTTGCCGTAATGGCCGAGTTGATCACTTCGACCGTATCGGCGCGACGCATGGTACGGAAGTGCTCGCGAACACGGTCAAAAATAATCACGGATTCGTTCACCGAGTACCCTAACACCGCCAACACGGCTGCCAACACGGGTAGCGAGAATTCCCATTCCATGATGGAGAAGATCCCGACCACAATGAAGACGTCGTGCAAGTTCGCGATAATAGCCGCCACTGAGAACTTCCATTCAAAGCGGAAGGCCAGATAAATCATAATACCCGCGACCACCAGAGCCAACGCCGTTCCCCCGTCACGAGCCAGCTCTTCACCGACTTGTGGACCAACGAATTCCGTACGAGTCAACGTCGCTTCGGGGGTTTTGGCCTGAATCACCTTCATCACTTCGCTCGCGAGCTGGTTCGAGTTTTGCCCTTCTTTGTTAGGCATACGAATCACCACGTCCGAAGCCGTCCCGAAGGTCTGCACAAGCACTTCTTTGGAAATGCTCTTCAGATCCTCACGAATCTGTTCGGTGTTGGCCGCCGATGGATAATGCACTTCCATCTGCGTCCCCCCCGTAAACTCAATCGAGAACGTGAGGCCATGGGTAATTAACCAAAATACCGCTACCACGAAGCTGACAATCGAGATCGTATTCAGGATGTGTCGATACTTCATGAACGGAATGGTTTTATGAATACGGAAAAACTCCATCTTATTGCCTCCCGTTACTTGGTCTTCGCGCCGGTTTCAGGACGCCAAATCTGACCAATATGCACCGAGGTGAGTTTCTTCTGACGGCCGTAGATCAAATTGATCAAGGCACGCGAAACGGTCACCGAGGTGAAAATCGAGGTACAAATACCAATACAGTGCACCACTGCGAACCCGCGAACCGGACCCGAGCCGAAGATCAACAACGCCAAGCCTGCGATCAAACTCGTAATGTTCGAGTCCAAAATCGTTGCAAACGCACGTTCATAACCTTCGTTAATGGCCGTTTGGGGTTGTCGACCGGCACGTAACTCTTCACGAATACGTTCGTTAATCAGCACGTTCGAGTCCACGGCCATCCCAAGGGTTAACGCAATAGCTGCGATCCCAGGCAGGGTTAATGTCGCTTGCAACATCGACAAAATGGCCACCAACATCATCACGTTCGAGATCAATGCAACCGCACTCACCACACCGAAGACTTGGTAGTAGACCGCCATAAAGACGGCAATGATGATGAACCCGTATAAGGTCGAACGGAAGCCCGCTTCAATGTTCGCTTCCCCTAAGCTCGGCCCAATCAGACGTTCTTCGACGATTTCCATCGGAGCCGCCAATGAACCCGCGCGCAACAGCAACGCGGTATCGGTGGCTTCAACGGCCGTCATACGACCCGAAATCTGCACACGGCCACCACCAATTTCTTGGCGCACGACCGGAGCCGTCACGACTTCACCCTTGCCCTTTTCAAAGAGAATGATGGCAATACGCTTGCCAACATTTTCACGCGTCACATCCTTAAAGATGCGAGCCCCACGGTTATCCAACTCCAGATTAACGGTCGGCTCTTGCGTCTGCGAGTCAAAGCCCGGTTGCGCATCGTTCAAGTTATCCCCAGTGAGGATCACACGACGCTTCACCAAGAGGGTGTTGCCTTCGCGGTCTTGGAATTTTTCATCACCAAAGGGAACGTTACCCGCTCCCAATTGGGCTAACGCCTCGGGACTATCATCGACTAAGCGCACTTCGAGCGTGGCCGTACGACCTAAGATGTCTTTGGCTTTGGCCGTATCTTGCACGCCAGGCAATTGAACCACAATGCGGTCTGCCCCTTGCTGCGCAATCACGGGTTCGGCCACCCCTAACTCGTTAATACGGTTGTGTAAGGTCGAAATGTTCTGCTTCAAGGCATAATCTTGCACCGTACGCATGGCCTTTTGCGACAACGTTAAACGCATCACATAAGGTGCTGCGCTCGCCTCAGGCATCGTCACGACCAAGTCCGGTTGGGTATTACGCATCAAGTCATTGGCACGTGCACGTTCTTCGGCGTCAGCAAAGTTCACTTCCACCACATCGCCCGTACGGCTAATACCCGTGTGACGAATCTTCTTATCGCGCAACTGCGTACGAATGTCCGACAAGGACGCTTCCATACGTTTGGTGACTGCAGCCGTCATGTCGACCTGCAGTAAGAAATGCACCCCACCGCGCAAGTCCAACCCTAAATACATCGGCAGGGCATTGATAGACAATAACCAGCTCGGCGTGTTCGGTACCAAATTCAGGGCCACCACGTAGGACGGATCCGTAGGATCTTTGTTGAGCGACTTTTCCAGCGCTTCACGCGCTTTTAACTGTAATTCCGCTTCAGTCGGCTTAAAGCGAATACGGATCGTGTTTTGTTGAGCACCCTGCTCAAAAAACACGCCATTGGGATGAATCCCTGCCGCGGCCAAGGTCGACTCAACATTGCCGAGTGTCTCTTGCGTGACTTTTACTGTGGCTTTCCCAGAGGAAACCTGCACAGCTGGGGACTCACCGTAGAAATTCGGCATCGTGTAAATCACCCCGATTAAGAGGGCAACCACGATCACGATATATTTCCAAAGTGGATAGCGATTCATCGCGACTTCTCCGTTAACACGACATCCGATTCTCAGGGGGGACCTGCCGACTCGAATGTGACGTTAACTAGGGTTGAAAGAGAGAGGGATTCCGAGGTAAAGCCTTCTTTTTGCCATATTTGTTAAAAGCACAAACGGGTTCTCTCGAACCATGAGGGCGAGAGCGAACCCGTTAGTGAGCACTTACACTCAGTGAAATCCCTTGCGTGAGAGGGCGAACGTCAGGCGATTTTGCCGTGGTACTCCCTCTCGAGCTGGTGGTGCAGGGATCGACAAGCGCAACCAGCCCGTTTCTTTAAGGGGAGGTGATTAGAACTTCACCGAACCCTTCGGCAACACCACCTGCACTGCAGCGCGCTGAATATAAATCACGACGGGCTTACCATCGACATCAGCCACCTGCAAGCCAATCATCTGTTCATCCACGGACGTGATACGGCCAGTCAAGCCACCCGCGGTGACCACTTCATCATTGCGCGTCAAGGCGTCAACCATTTTCTGGTGTTCCTTTTGGCGCTTCTGCTGCGGACGGATCAGGAAGAACCAGAACACAGCGAAAATAAGAACCAACGGAAGGATCTGCATTAAAAAGGCTTCAATCCCACCCGCTTGCGCAGCTTCACCAGCAGCAAAGGCCTGTTGCGTAAAAATCATTTGAACTCCAGTCATTCTAGGTTAATGGGTCTGGCGCTAAAGCCAGACCATAGTTGATCAATTATAAAGGGGATTCTCGTGTCTGTGAGACTGTGTTTTACCCTTATATCACGTTACTCAACCCCGCGAGCACGATCTTGGGCAAACTGTTGTTTCCACGCTTCAAACGTCCCCGCTTCCAGCGCATCACGCATCTCTTGCATGATTTGCAGATAAAAGCTCAGATTGTGGATCGTGTTGAGACGGGCCCCCAAGATTTCGCCCACTTTATGTAAGTGGTGCAAGTACGAACGCGAGAAGTTGCGGCAGGTATAGCACTGACACGTCGGATCGAGCGGACGTAAGTCGCTACGATAGCGGGCATTCTTGAGTTTTACGTCCCCAAAGCGTGTAAAGAGCCACCCATTACGGGCATTACGCGTGGGCATGACGCAGTCAAACATATCAATGCCTTGGCTGACGCCTTCGACCAAATCCTCAGGCGTACCCACCCCCATTAAATAGCGGGGATGATCCTCGGGTAACTTATGAACTAAATGGTCCATGATGCGGATCATTTCTTCCTTCGGTTCACCCACGGAAAGGCCGCCGACGGCGTACCCATGAAAACCGATCTCTTTGAGTCCTGCGAGGGATTCTTCGCGCAAATGTTCATACATCCCCCCTTGAACAATCCCAAAGAGCGTGTTGGGGTTTTCTAAGCGTTCAAATTCCTCTTTGGAGCGCTTCGCCCAACGTAAGCTCATACGCATCGACTTCGCGGCTTCCAATTCCGTCGCCGGACGGTCTCCAATCTTGTAGGGAGTACATTCGTCGAGCTGCATCACCACGTCCGAATTTAAAACGCGTTGAATTTGCATCGACACTTCCGGGGACAAAAAGAGCGGGGAGCCATTGATCGGATTACGGAAGTGCACCCCTTCTTCGGTAATCTTGCGTAATTCCCCTAAGCTAAAGACTTGGAAACCACCTGAATCGGTGAGAATGGGTTTATTCCACTGCATAAAATCATGCAACCCATTGTGGGCACCAATCACATCGAGCCCAGGGCGCAGCCACAAGTGAAACGTGTTGCCCAGAATGATCTGCGACCCGATATCGTGCAACTCATAGGGCGCCATTGCCTTCACGGAGCCATAGGTCCCCACCGGCATGAAAATCGGGGTTTGGACCACGCCATGATTTAAGGTTAACTCACCACGACGGGCACGCCCAGAAGTGGTCTTGACTTTAAAAGAAAAGGCCATTGTCGGACTCCTCTACGGTTCAATCGGGTGTGCCGATTTCTCAATGAAGCAGGCATCCCCATAGCTAAAGAAACGATATTTTTGGGCCACGGCATGACGGTAGGCTTGCAAAATGCGTTCGCGTCCCACCAAAGCACTCACCAACATCACTAAGGTGGATTTGGGTAAATGGAAGTTGGTAATCAGGGCATCTACGATCTTAAAGGTATAGCCCGGCATAATAAAGAGCGCCGTATCGCGAGAACCCGCTTGCACGTGCCCGAGTCGATCCGCAGCACTTTCGAGGGTGCGAAGCGAGGTGGTACCGACGGCGATCACACGGCGTCCCGCGGCTTTCGCGTCGTTAATGCGTTGGGCAACGGACTCTGGCATGTGATACCACTCCGAGTGCATATGGTGTTCGGAGAGATTTTCGACACGCACCGGCTGGAACGTACCGGCCCCGACATGGAGCGTCACGTATTCAATATCCACCCCTTTGTCGGCCAAACGCTGAAGAAGCGCATCGGTGAAGTGCAACCCAGCCGTGGGCGCAGCCACGGCGCCCGGGTGTTTGGCATACACCGTCTGGTAGCGACTCTCATCGGCCTTATCGGCCGCATGGGTAATGTAAGGGGGTAACGGGACTTTCCCTAAACGCTCCAAGATGTCTAAAACAGGCGCCTCAAAGCGTAGCTGGAAAAATTGCCCTTCACGGCCCATCACTTCGGCCTGAGCGCTTAAGTCGCCCGAGACAAACGTCAACAAACTCCCCGCCTTGGGCGTTTTGCTCGTACGCAACATCGCGATCGCTTCGCGTTCACCCGTTACGCGCTCAATGAGCGCCTCGACTTGACCCCCCGTTGGTTTATGACCAAATAGGCGTGCTTTAATCACACGCGTGTCATTCGCAACGAGTAAATCACCTGGGCGAAGGAAGGATTCAATATCAGTAAAAACGCAGTCCTCAATCACCGCATCATTAATATGAAGGAGTCGCGAGGAGGAACGATCGGCAAGGGGGTATTGGGCAATGAGCTCTTCGGGGAGCTCAAAATCAAAATCAGAAAGATGCTGTTCTTGCATGGCTGTACCGGCCAAAAAGTAGAATGAATTGAAAAGACGGGTGATTGTAGCGAACTCAGCGTCATTTGTCTCTTTTCGCGAGAGGTTTCTCTCGACTGTCGCTCTACCCACCAATCATGTCCGTTCGTAACAATCGTTACGAAACCTAGCTTGCTACCTCTGCACCCTCCAACGCCCCAGACCATCTTCAAACCCGATCTTTGACATCATCACACTAAATGCTGTTTATATACTCAATTAAACAAAGCCACCAAAAAACAATGCCGAATTCTTAATTCATACTTAATAAATGAGAATGGTTCTCAATACTTGACCTAAATCAAATCCCGAGTAAATTAGTCGGGAATTTGAGGAATACCTTATTGATTTACTCAAGTATTAGGGGTATAGTTACTCTCAACAGGAAACGAGATGCAACCAACACAACTGCCATGGGGTCGGCAGGGTTGCAAAGAAACAGAAGCTTGGAACTGTTTCACAAAAGTGCTTTTCTCCGGCACACAAGTTTCCGGAACCATAAAAGCGGATGAGTTTGACAGGGCTCATCCGCTTTTTCTTTTTTCCCCGTCCCGCATACCCACGCTCGGGCGAGCAAATAAGAAAAATCAGGTGCATAAGCGAGCGCGCCTCGGTATTATTAGGGCAAGTTTTTTACTTTCAACTATCCGTATGGCACAAGAAAATTACGATGACGAGGACTGGGAAGATCTGGGTCCGTCAAAATCTCAACTCAAACGTGAACAAAATGCCCTGCAAGAGTTAGGGCGTGAAATGACCAAATTGGGCGACGAACAGCTCAAGCGCATCGGGCTACCCGAAGAGGTGTACGTCGAAATTCTCGAATTTCGTCGTATGAAGAGTTTTGGGGCACAGCGCCGTCAGTTGCAATTAATTGGCAAAAAGATGCGTCACATGGATCCCGTGGCCGTGCGTGAAGCCATCGACCGAGCAACAGGGGAATCGCGTGCGGCGGTGGCTTTGTTGCATCGTTGCGAGACCCTGCGTGACACCATGATTGAATCCGATGACGCCGTCACGAAATTCATCAAGCAACATCCTGAAGCTGATATTCCTCAACTGCGTACATTAGTTCGTAATGCCCGTAAGGAAAAAAGCCTCAATAAACCGCCAAAAAGCGCTCGAGAACTCTACCGCTACTTGCATGATTTGCTCGAAGAACCGTTAGCGCTCGTTAAATCTGACGAGGACGAAGAGAGCGACGACGCTCAGTAATGGATCGTACTCATCCTGCTGACAAGAACTGTTTTAACGACGTGTGGACGCAAGGGGCAGCAGGTAATCTCGCACCGGCTCACGCCCCAGCGCCACTCGTGTTAGGAGTGACACTATGAAACCACCACGCAGCACAGAAAACGAATTGATTCTTGGGCTTGTCTCGGTCTCTGACCGGGCGAGTCAAGGGATCTATGAGGATGAAGGCATCCCCTCTTTAGAGGCTTGGTGCAAAAAAGCCATCACGAACCCCATCAAAATCCACAAGCGTTTAATTCCGGACGAACAGTTTCACATTGAAAAAACGCTTCGCGAACTGGTCGATATCATCGGTTGCGATCTGATCCTTACCACAGGAGGAACGGGCCCGGCACGTCGTGATGTGACACCGGAAGCCACGCTCGCCGTAGCCACCCGCGAAATGCCAGGCTTTGGTGAACAAATGCGCGCCATTTCGGGGCACTTTGTCCCGACGGCTATTCTGTCCCGCCAAGTCGCTGTGTTGCGTGAGACACCCGATCATGCGGCCTTAATCATCAATTTACCGGGTCGTCCGAAAGCGATTGCTGAAACATTGGAAGGGCTCAAGGACGAATCAGGCAAATCGATTGTCAATGGGATTTTTGCTGCGGTTCCCTACTGCATCGACCTCATCGGCGGGCCCTATATTGAGACGCGTGAGGACGTGATCAAGGCGTTCCGTCCCAAAAACGCCATCAAACCGAAGGCCAATGCTCCCAAGGAAACACCCGCGGACGTCAAACCCATCACACAACCCGAACCCGTTGCTCAACCCACCGTAACGTCGGAAGCCTCGAGCGTCGCTCCCAACGCCACCCCCGCCCCGAAGGCCACGGGTGTCAGTAGCACGACGAGTCCCCATCCCGCTACGGAAAAACCGAGCAGCCCGAAGGACCCTCGTGAAACGGATCCGAGTTTTGGCACAAAAGCGGCTCTGGACGATGTACTGGTCGTGCGTCCTCGCACAGCCACCAGTCTGTTGCCTGAGAAAGTGTTGATTTGGCTCCATGGCATGGGAGTGGACAACACCGATTTTGCCTCCTTTGCTGACGATATCGTGAGTTTTGGAGGACCAGACTGTCAGGTGTATTTACCGAATGCTCCGAAACGGGTCTTAACGCGTCATCCGCAATTCCCGTTACGTGCATGGTTCGATATCCGCGGGGATCAAATTGATGATAAGGAAGACCTCCTAGGGTTAGAAACGAGTTCACGTCGTGTACTCAGTTTGATTGCTTACCTTGAAAAAGTGGGGGTCAATCGTCAAAACATTTACTTGGGTGGTTTCTCTCAAGGGGCTGCCGTATCGCTCTTTACTGGGGTTCGCCTTGAACGTCCCCTCGGAGGGATTATTGCCTTCTCGGGTTATGTTCCCTTTGCTCGTAATGTGCCCCTCATCATGACGCAAGCGGCCCAACAAACCCCCTTCTTCATGGCACATGGGAACTTTGACTCCGTCATCTCGCCGTTAATTGCTGAACGCGGCGCGCGTGTGATTGCGGAATCGCATCCGAACTTTGCCTTCGAGCTCTATGATATGGATCATGGGTTATGCCCTGAAGAAATGCACCATTTAGCGCAATTTCTTTCGCAGTAACTCCCCCTGAGCCGGGAACGATCCTGACCAACACCCATAAAAAACGCCAAATCCCACACGGGTTTGGCGTTTTGTCTTAAACTCCGAGTCATAAAATGAAATCTATGGCTCGGAGTTTTCATTTTTACG
>CAJJMF010000078.1 GCA_905192805.1 uncultured Sutterella sp.
TGTGACGTACGTCCTGCTCGCCCACATAGAGACCTTCGTTAATTCACCCGCGTGACTCGACATTCAGGTGGATGAATTAAGTGGCACGGCTCCCCGTTGGTTAAATAAAACCGCTGGACTACTCGGAACGTTGAGCGCCAAAACGCTCACGGACGATTTTTCGTGGGGAGAAGTGACCGTGCGACCTTCAGTCCTCACGGTGGAGAACGCCACCTTAAGTCACCTCCCCGAGGTGAGCGAGGAAACCGATGTCGAATTTGAGTCGTTAACCTTAACGGCCAATAGCACGCTCACGTCATCGCTAACCGTCACGAACTTAACCCTCAACCCAGGCGTCAGCCTCACCTCCCCCTCGATGGAATCGGATTACCGTATACCCAGGATCACTGTCCGCAACGGTGGCACGATCTACTTCGATGAGGGAGCTACCTTAGTTAATGCACCGCTGTGGGGACTGAGCCCCACCATGAGTGCATCCCTTCCTGCTTCGTTTACCGTCAGTGTGAAGGATGTTTCTCAATTGGATGGGATTAAATCGGTATTCGAAGACGGTGTGCCTCCCGAGCTTTCTTTCCTCACGATCGAAACGCGCGATGCACTTCAAAACGCCGATCTCTCGGTTTTTAATGGTCTCCCCATGAATCTCTGGAAAATGACGGGGAGCGTTAACGGGATTCTCGGAAACACCCTCACAGTACCCACTCAGGTGAGTCAAGGAGCCACGTTAACGCAAACGGGAGACGAGGCCCTCAAGGTCAATACGATCTTGGATATCGAAGGCACGGTGGATGTGAACCATTTGACCGTCGGATCGTCCGAGGGTGAAGCCAACAGTCGTCCTCAAGCGCAGGTGATTGTCCATGATGGTGCCACATTGATCATTCGGGGCGACATGACCCTCAACAAGACGGTTTCGACGAGTGTGGACATTTTGGACGGGGGCACGATTAAAACTGACCTTCACAATTTAGTCCATGTTTTTGATAAGCCACGGAACGATCCGAATCGATACGCGTATGTTTATATTGAACCCTCGCTCAACAACCAGATTGAAGAACAGGATTCACGTAATAACACTGTCATCCATCCTTCCCAACGGGGCACTTGGATACCGAGCTTTGGAGAAGAGCAAAATGGTGTTCACGTCTATGATTTATATACGCTTCAAAAGCGCATCGTTGCCACACCCGTGGGAGCCACGTTGCCGATGCAATTTACACAGAGTATTGGAACAATTTCCCTCACTGAACCTCAATCCAAGTTGATCTTCTCGGGTGCCCTACCCAATCTCATCGTTGGCGAAAATAACCGTGTCGAAAGTCCTGTCGACAACAACATGGGCTATCAACTGAATCTATACGGTGAACATATCGAATTTCAAAAAAATTCTTCGCTCTACATCGCGAATGCTTCGAATATCGGGTCCAATACCACACGTACCCACCTCATTCTCGATCCGACTTTTAGGATTGACTTCTGGGATGGGTTGGCCAATTCACCTGGAGTAAACGGTCACCCAGAACACGCTATCTGGGTGAGTCCGAAGATCATTTTAGAAACATCAGCCACGGTCTTGGATATCAACCGCAACAACGCATCACCACAATGGTGGCCATTATTGTCCTCGGCCATCGAGTACGTTGACCAGACCGCCTATCAATCGATCCCTAATGAACGAATCTTGGTCACCACCGCAACGACCGAAGACATTAATCCCGGGCCATTTCCTCGCTGGGAGGTCCGTGGCGAGGGGGAAAACCGCACGAGCCACTTAGCCGAAGATACGTTTGTTCCGTACGGTAAGACCCTACGACTCACCATGGACCACCTCATCAGTGGGAATCCTCAGTATTATGTGCTGGACGCGAACGTTGAGGACGTGACGATCACGAACGAAGGGACGTTACGGTTTGATGCCATCACGCTCACCACGGCCGACCAATCCCCGATCGTGGGCGGCGGGAAAGTGGAAAAAGTGGGGTCAGGTACCGCTACGATGGATGGTCGAATGGACTACGCGGGACACACCACCGTCAAGGAAGGTATGGTGAAACTGCGTCAAGACTCAGGCTTTACGGGGAACGTGAGCATCAAAGGGGGCGCCACGCTCTACGCCTCGAGCGACGAACGACACGTCCCCGCGAGGCCGGCCTACAACCTGATGATGTTACGCACCATGCCGATGAGTGAGACGCTTACGGAGGAAAGCCAACCCGTGGCCCCCACGTCGAGTCCCACGCCCACTGCCGCGACCCCGTCCTACTCGAATAGTCTCACGTTTGAGCGTGAATCGGTCTTCCGGGTCGATCTTAGCCCTGACACCTACTCCGCTCACCAAACGGTGGGGGACGTTGTGATTGGCGCCGGGGTGAAACTGGAAGTGAATCTCGACCCAACGATGACGCTCGCCCTGGGGACGAAACTCGAAAACGTGCTCACCTGGGGTGGCTCCCTCACGGGAACCTTTAAGGGAGCCCCCAATGCTGGCTCCGTCGATTGGATTGCCTACGAGTTGACGGACAACCCGAACTTTGACTTACAGGCCGAATACGACACCGATCACAAGGTGATGAACCTCGTAGTGGTGGCGAACCAGGAACGCACGGCAGAGCCCGAGCCTGAACCCGAACCAACCGATCCAGAACCGACCGATCCCACGCCAACGGACCCCACCGATCCGACGCCTGAACCGACGGAGCCTACCCCCGAGCCCACGGTACCCACCACGCCTGAGCGTGCGGGAGAGCAACCCCTCCTCTCGGGCACGGGTAAGCTCGCGCTTGCCGACTTTGCCCACGACACCAAACGCGCACAGACGGAGCGCACGGTCATTTGTGGTGACAATGGTCGCGCCCTTTGGGCTTCACTCTTGGGTAGCCGTGGTCATTTGGCGGGCGACGGCAGTACGCTTGGCTACACAGCGGAACACGCCGGTGTGGCCGTCGGGACGGAAGTCTGCGCGGGTCAAACTCGCGGAGGCGTGATGCTCGCCGCCGGGCACAACGAAGCCAAAGATCGTGAGGCGACGGTGAAGCACGAACTCACCGCCAACACCTGGTTAGTGGGCCTTTATGGCGAACACGACCTCACGGACCGCGTCACGCTCGACGCGAACGTAGGCGTGGGTCGCAGCCGTGTAAAAGGCGAACGTCAGTTTGTCACGGAAGGCCTCACGGCAGAAAGCCGCACACACGCTTCGCTCTACCAAGCGGGCGTGGGCGTTGCCTGGAAAGCCACGGAGTGGTTGACGCCCTTTGCGCGACTCGACTACACCCGCGTAACCATGAAGGGCTTTACCGAAAACGGCGCCAACGAGCACAACCAGCACGTCTCGCGCGATGCGGTGGACGAACTGGTGGCCCGTGTGGGGACGCAAATCACGACGCCTTTGACGAGTCGCTTACGCTTCTCGGCCCGCGTGAGCGCGGGCGTGGACCTCTTAGACAGCATGGGCACCACGCATGCCCGCTTTGTGGATGGCTCGGGCGAGGTTGCCATGAAGAACGGGGCGCGTTCACGCGTGGTGGGCGACATGGCCTTAGGGCTTGCCTACCAAGTGACGCCCAACTGGGCGCTCAGTACGTCCGTCACCGGCGAAGCACGACGCCATCAGCGCGAGGGCGCCGTGGACGTACGGAGCACATGGACGTTCTAAGCGGGGCGCTTAAGGGCATTGCCCTTTCTTAACCCACGGTACGCTCAATGGGCCACTCGCCCAGAGCGTGCCGTTTTTTTTGTATTTATCGGTTTTCTTTTGTCTCCGAACGGGTACTCCTCCTCGCTCAGGCGTTTTGATTTAGCTTGCCTCACTCTCACATTTAGCAACAGCGTTCTCGCACAGTCCTTTTCCCCGATAAAACACAAAATATCGCTCGCTGAATTGATATATTCAAGATTTTCAAATATCATTAAGTGATTAAGACCCTTGATTGATTAACTCCGCGACTCGCGACTATTAACTGACCTAGCCTCCGAGTCGATTTCATTGATCCACTCAAAACGTCCTTCCCCGTGGACGTTAACCACTGACTAAAACTTGACCTATGAACCACGTATTCCGACAGATTTGGAGTGCGTTACGCGCCCAATGGGTTTGTGTGGCCGAAACCGCCACCGCTCATGCTCAGGCCAAACGACCCTCCGCAAAAACATCCGCCCCTTGCCACCCAACGGTGACTCGATTCCTTTCTCACTTGACGCACACCGTGCTCTTTACTGCACTCATGCTCACCTTCGGACTGATGAGCACACCCCCTCTTCAGGCCGAGACCACGTACTATCGGGAAAATCAATGGGAAAGTCACGACTTTGATGACCCAGGAAACCCTGGTTATTCACTCATCACGATGCCACAAACCGTGGGACGAGCAAGTCTATTCTTGAATTCAGAGTATCCTTGGATTTCCGTTTATCCACAGGTCCTACCCCAGACCGCCACCTATGTCCTCAATGGCTGGGCTAGCGCCTCTGACATAACCACTGCGGGAGTCTTTGCCAGGAGTTCGTACTTTAACTCATATGGTACGAACCCGGTTTTTCAACGAATCAGCTCGGTTGGCGGTACTTCTGATTACGCTGTCGTGGAAAGTGCAGTCATCCTCAAAGACGGTCTCCTCGAGGGTCGCGTCCTAAATTCCAGCGTCCATGTTATCGGCACGCCTTGGAATGGTGATGCCTCAACACCCGCGTTATACGGACAAATACAGGGCGGTAATCTCTATCTCCAGCAGTCCTTTGGCGATGTGTTTTATGATGCCAACGCTACCGAGCCACGCTCACAACCACAAGTGAGCCTTCACGGCTTATATGGATTACGTCTATTAGGCGTAGCGCCGTTAGGTGACACGCTTCGACCCAATTCTGTCCTCGACCTAGACGCCTTAGCCCACATCGCGGGCGATGGACGCACGGTTAGCGAAGTGCAAGCACTATACCAAAGAGCTATGGAATTGACTATCCTGAATCCCATCAGTTATGGCAGCATACAACGACTTGAAGAACACAGAGACTATAGCGCCCCCTCGGATCCATACAGCTCCTTGGGTAATCAAGTAAAACAAGCAAATTTTCTCCCGACGCTCAATCTTCAAAGTCTAACAGAGCAAGTGCCAACGACCAGCTACAGGTCATTTGAAGTTCAGTCCACCAATCTCATCAAGATGGATGGGGGAGAAACAATTGACTTTCGCATCAACACCGGAGGTCCTCATCTTACCGTTTGGTACAAGAAAAACAATGCTGTTGTTCTCGGAACCCCTTCGCACCATACAATAGTGGCTCTTGAAGAGCCTATGCGCCTTTTTGATTCTCAACAACCACTTTGGACTCCCGATGGGATTAGAGGGACTAAGTTAGCCGTTCTTTCCGATATCACATTTACCGCTGCGCAGCTGAACCAGATCGCCTCCCTCACAGTGGTTGATGGAACAACGCGCTTCTCGGGCGATCTCGAACCCGATAAAGTTATCAATGTTGTATTGAACGGCACACTGGAGATCACGGGCGACAGTACTGTTCTTTTGTATGCTAACAGTGGTCTCGTGAAATTCATGAGTGGCACAATCGCCCTCCAGGCGGATGCTCAAAATGCCCGTTTCTATATCCCCAACCAATCCGTGAGGGTGACGGCTGGACAATATGGCACAACCAGTGTGTATGGCGAACACAACCGTCTCATTACACCAGTGACCGATCTGGATGCGTTAAATGCCTATATCAGGGCCCTTCAGCCACAAACACTCGAAACTTTGCGCCCCATGACCGAGCTCCCCAGCGGTCTCTTTCAAGGCTATAACCCTCATTGGAAAGCGTCCGCTAACGCACAGGTCTCACGATACCCAAACATTGTCACCGTTGCCCCTCAGGTTAAGGTCGTTCTCGAGGGGAACCCTGATAACCTTGGCTCCTTACAGTTAATCAACGAAGGCGGAAGGCTCACGCTCAAAAATGCTCAAACCTCCATTCGCTATTGGGGAACCGATCCCGCAGCGAACTTTCACCTCGACAATACGCGCTTTGCATACGCTCAGTTTACGTTGGATCACCTTGGGCAATTGACGTTTGAAGGTACAACGTTTGCTCAACGAGAACGTGACTGGGATCAAGGCATCATCCTTAATACCCATACCCTAGGCGCTCAACCGTCCTGGTGGACTCCACAGTGGTGGAATAATCAAGCTCGCTTAGACACCCTGACGATTGACACGGTGACAGACGAGGATTTTTCGTGGTTCGTCGCTACGGGCAATTTCGCCGACCACGTGAACATCACCGAAGCCACATTAAGTGCATGGCCTCGGGCGAGGAGTGCGCTGGATCGTCCGATCACCTTTGACCGCTTGGCGCTCACCTCAGGCGAAAGTATCCTCACGGTTCCTTCGACGGTTAACGAGCGCCTCACTTTAGGCGACAGGGTTCAACTCACCCTATCAGAACCGTTAACGCTACGCAATGGAGCACGCATTGAATTAGGACGTGGCGCCACGATTGTTCTTTCCACGCCAGAGCAGCTCCAGTTACCCGCGATGGGTTTTGACCCCGTAATCCACAACCTTACGGTGAGTGTGGCAGGAGAGGGGCTCAGCCAGGGGCGGGATCCCGCACCGTTTATTGAAGAGTCCCAAAAAGCCCTGACCCAGATTGAAACGCGTGACGCCCTGAGGAACGTTCCGATCGCACCCTTAGCGCCCTATGGTGCTTGGGTCATGCGGGGCGATGTGACGGGGATCGTGAGCCGAAACGGCAATCTTCCCCTCCCAGTGGAAGTGGCTCGATCGGCAACGTTCACGGCCCCTCAACTGACCGTGCATCGACTTCTTGATATTTTTGGCACCGTTGTGACCGATCGACTCACTTTAGGCAACCCTGAGGTCGAGGAATCTCAACGAACTGGTGCGATGGTCAACGTGCATGCCGGTGCGACGCTCGATTTGCACGAGGCCTTTGGTGTCGTCCGCACTCCCTCGAGCTCATTGAATGTGCTCGACGGGGGAACGATTAAAGCCAATGCACAGGTACTCATGGACACCACGGACCCGCAACGCCCTCAACCGCTGGTCAATCGACTTCTCGAAGGCGGTGCGGATAGATCCCTTCAACGTGGGACGTGGATACCGAGCTATGCGAGCGATTTGCGTTACGATTTGACGGGCCAATTAGTGCCATTAACCAGACAATTCGCCCACATTGCCATCCCGAGTGAGGCGACTGTCATCGTTACGGGTGAGCAATCAGCGAACTATCACGTCGCGCCTCGTGCGACGTTGGAAGTCGCTGGAGAGACTCACTTTCGCCGAGAACTCGCCGTCGAAGGAACGCTCAAACTCCACGCCCCAATCACCTTTGAACATGAGAACGCGAGCACCCCTTGGCTCACCAAACTCGTGCTTCATGACGATTCCCAGTTAGTGATGGACCAAGAAGGCGCTCTTCACTGGCGGGGCGCAAGCCTAGAAACCGATGCGCGAATCTTAAGCACGACGCAAGCGGGACGTCCCGCGTGGTGGAACATGGTGCAAGCGGCGGTGGCACAATCGACGACACCCGCCACGCTCATCACCACGGGAACTGCCCAAACCGTTGATCCTCACGCCTTTGGTCGCTGGGAAGTCCGTGGTCTCGAGGCACACGCCAATGCGATCGCCGAAGATACGATCATTTATGCGGGGAAAACGCTGTACCTGAAGAACGCTCAGCTCAACCAGGGACTCATTAAAAATTTTGGTACCCTTGTATTAACCGACAGCTTCATCAACTCGGCCCCGAGCAATCGTATTGACGGTGGCGGTAAAGTTGAAATCCGCGGGTCGGGCACGACCACCTTTCAAGGCGAATCACTCTACGCAGGGCATACCACGCTTAAGTCAGGTACGCTGCGCTTAAAGAAATACGCGGGCCTTCTAGGTAACCTCACCCTCGAAGCGGGTACACGACTGGAACTCGATGCTCCTCTCTATGCGCCTCTTGACGAGCGGACGGCTTCCACCAATGTGCACCAATCGGTCGAAACTCGAGGCTTTACGCAAACTGCCAACAGTTTGACGATGAAACGAGGCTCCATCCTGCAGGTTGACCTCCAATCGTTGGATTCCTATACCCGATTGGGTTTAGAGACCAGGTTGCAACTTGAGTCAGGGGCACGTTTAAGCGTCAAAGTGAGTCCCGAGGTAGCACGAATGCCTCTGGGGACGAAATTCGAAGGCGTGCTCCTTTATTGGGAAGGACGAGAAGGTCATTTTGAAGGCGTTCGGGTGAAAAACGCTGTCCCCGACATTGCCTTTGAAGTCGAAGAGAGTGACGCCTACGACCTACAGATGGTCTATGAAGAGGAACACCATGAGTCCGATAGTCCTGAATGGAATGCCATGAGTTTAGTGCTCGTCGCTAATAACGAACGCCTACCCGATCCACCCCCTGAAACGGAGAACCCACCGGTCACTCCTGCACCGAGTGAACCGACGGATCCGACCAATCCGAGCGCGGAGCCTGATGAACCGACAACGCCCGAGACCAACACGGGCACGCAACCGAATCGCCCCCTGCGAACAGGTGAACAACCCCTCCTCTCGGGGACGGGCAAAGTCGCGCTAGCCGGTCTGACACGTCAGCTCAATGACACTCGCCTCAGTGCCCCGCGTACCCTCACCCCCGAAGGAGAAGCGGTTTGGGTAAGTCTGATCGGTGGGACGGGACGCTTAGCGGGACAATCCTCGTCGCTCGGGATGACGTCGGAGCACACGGGGGTGACGTTCGGCGCGGAGCACGCACAAGGGCAATCACGCGTTGGGCTCGAGGCGCTTGCTGCCTCCAGTCGCCTCGATGCGAAGGACTCGAACGGAGCAGGATCGATTACCCATGAGCTCTCCGCTACGACCTGGCTCGTAGGACTCTATGCCGAACACGATCTGACGGATCGCGTGACGCTCGATGTGAACGTGGCCGCGGGACGCAGTCGCTTAAAAGGCGAACGTCAGTTTACCGGCGAAGGGCTCACGGCCAAGAGTCGCACCCACGCCTCGCTCTACCACGCAGGGGTGGGGCTTACATGGAAAGCGACCGAGGTGCTCAAACCCTTTGCACGCCTTGACTACAGTCGCGTCACAGTGAAGGGCTTCAAGGAAAGTGGCGCCAACGAACACAACCAACACGTCTCGCGCGACGCGTATAACGAACTGGTGGCTCGCGTCGGTGCCGTCCTCTCGACATCAGTTACGGATCGCTTCGCGTGGTCAGCACGCGTGAGCGCGGGCGTGGATCTCTTGGATGGGCTACACACGACGCGTGCGCAGTTTGTCGACGGGTCGGGTCAGATGGCCGTGAAAAATACCACCCGCTCGCGAGTGGTCGGGGACGTCGCGTTAGGACTTGCCTATCAAGCTTCTCCCCACTGGACGCTCTCGGCCACTCTCTCGGGCGAAGCACGACGCCATCAGCGCGAGGGTGCCATTGACCTGCGGAGCACGTGGACGTTCTAAAACAAGACGCCTCACGACTCACACGGTACGCTTCCTAATGAGGCGTACCGTTTTGCGTTTGGCCGAGCCACGAGCCCCTACTCACGATGAACGGACGGAATAAGCGGCCAAGTGACCGAGGCCGCCAGTCCCGTCTCCAAGGGTTCAAACGTTAAGCGACCGAGCGTTAAACCTGCCAAATGCCGAATAATGGTGAGCCCTAAGCCTAGGCCATCGGGTTTCGTGGTCTCCAGAACCGAGGCTTCGAGTTTGGCTAAACTTTCGGGCGTGAGCGCCACGCCGTTGTCGCGCACCGTGAGCGTAAAGTAGGTTTCGTCTTTCCTGAGCGTCACCTCGACGCGGGGATCGGGTTGCGTGCGGGCAGCGTCCGCGGCGTTACTCAATAGATTGAGCATAATGAGCTCAAAGTCGAGCAACTCCATCGGGAAGGTCACCGGGTCGAGCTCTCCCACGACAATCGTCACCCCCGCGGATTTACTCGACAATTTAAAGCTCTCGACGGCGTGCTTCACCTCCTTTTGCAGATCGAGAGGGGTGCGCTCCGCGAGACTCAATTGCTCCCGACGCCCCTTGGTATAACTGCGCACCCGTTCAACAATCTGGGTCGCCTTGTCGGTTTGCGTTTCAATGCGCGTCAAAATGTCGCTCACGGTCTCGGTTTGTGTCGGATCATCTTCTAAGGTACGCAACGCCCCGCGCGTCAAGTTCCTCAACGTGGTTAAGGGTTGTAAGAGTTCATGCGTGATGATGTTACTCATCTGATTCACGGCCCCTAAGCGCTGCAAGGTTTCGAGTTTTTTGGTGACTTCGACCGTATGCTGCTGGCTTTCGCGCTCGCGCGCGTAGGCCGCCTCCAACTCTTCCGTGCGACGACGCACTTTGTAGCTCACCACCACCCCGTGGGAGGCGAGGATCGCCATAATGAAAATCACCATCGCAATTTCGCGCCCATAGGTTTTAATGACGCGCTCCGCGTCCGTTAAGGACAAATAGCTGTAGGGGCCAATTTTGAGCGTACGCAATAAGTCCGAACTCTTTTCGTAGTTCGTGGTTAACGACCAAAACGCACTCTCTAAGGGCATCGGATCGTCAATCAACCGGTCCACGATATCTTTGGCAATTTCGGAGGGCATCGTGGGGGTAAAACTCAAGAGCCACCCCGGGTAGGTGGGGGTGGAATGCATACAGCGTAGGCCGTCGGTGGGACGGGGCGCGAGCACCTTGAGCCCCTTGACCGCTAAGGGGCCTTCTTGAATGAGGAGTTCCTCCATAAAGCAGGAGCGCACCACCCCCGCGCGGTAGCGCCCGGCTTGCACGTCAGCGACCAATTGACGCATTTCGCCATATTTGTGCGTCCCGTGAAATGCACGACTCGGAATCGCCACGCCCGCTTTCGTCAAGGCGGCCTTAAAGGGCAAA
>CAJJMF010000079.1 GCA_905192805.1 uncultured Sutterella sp.
GAAGACGCGGACTGGGTCGTACTGATGGCCCACGGGAAAATCCTCCGGGTGGATACCCCCGAGACACTTCGCACAGAAGTGCGCGAGCGCACCTTTCACCTTGCGCACCCCCAAGGGGAGTCGCAAGCGCTCATTCGTCGTTTGATTTTTGCGGTGCGCGCAGAGCTGGGCGACGCAGCCCCCTTTATCGATGTGACCCCAGCGGGCAACGGTGTCAACGTCTTAACGCCCGCCCCGATGACAGCGGAGCGCCTCGCAGCAGCCCTTTCGCCTTGGCTCGACACCTGGGCCTTGGGGAAACTTGACATTCGCCCTCGCACCCCCACCATGGAAGACGTCTATGGCGCGGCAACCTTGATGGCCACCGAGCCCACCCAAGACACGGTCCCGGCGATTGCGAAACTCCCGAGCGAAACCGTGATTGAAACCCAAGCGCTCAAAAAAACCTTTGGGTCCTTTACGGCCGTCGAGGCCACGACGTTTTCGGTTAAAACCGGGGAAATTTTTGGCCTCTTGGGCCCCAATGGCGCGGGGAAAACGACGACTTTTCGCATGCTCTGTGGCTTACTGCCCGCGACCTCAGGAACGATTCGCATCGCGGGGATGACGCTCTCCGAAGCGAAAGCCTCCGTGCGGGCCCGGATTGGCTACGTGGCACAAAAGTTTTCGCTCTACGGCAAACTCACGGTCGCGCAGAACCTCCGCTACTTTGGCCAAAGTTTTGGACTCACGGGGGACGCGCTCAGCGAGCGTATGCGTGACGCGGAACGGATTTTTCATTTAGGCCCCTATCGCAACGAGCGTGCCGAACGGCTCCCCTTGGGGGTCGCCCGCGACTTGGCGTTTGCGGTCGCGACCCTTCACCACCCCGATATTCTCTTTTTGGACGAAGCGACCTCAGGGGCCGACGTGGCCTCACGACGCGCGTTTTGGCGTCGTATCGTGCGACTGGCGGAGCAGGGCGTCACGACGATTGTCACAACCCACTACATGGAAGAAGCGCACTACTGTGATCGGTTTTTGATTCAAGACCGCGGACGGGTGTTGGTCTTAGGAAGTCCGGAGTCGGTACGCCAAAGCGCGGCCACCCCGACGCACCCCCATCCCACGATGGAAGAGGCGTTTATCGCGATTGTTGAACGCGGGAGGGCCGCATGAACACTGCCTTAACGCGCATCGGATCCTTGATCCTCAAAGAGTTTACGAGCTACATGCGGGATAGTTCGATGCTCTTGATTGGGCTTTTTTTGCCCGCCGTGCTCATTATGGTCTTTGGGCTCGGGCTCTCGATGGACGTGAAGCATGTGCCGATTGCCGTCGTGAACCAAAGTGCGAGCCCACTTGCTACGACGCTCCTTGAGCGCTTTATCGCCTCGGACTATTTCCGCGTCGAGACGCACAAAACCCGTCAGGCGGCCGAAGTGGCCTTGGAAGAGCATCGCGTGCAAGCGATTGTGCACGTTCCGGCCACGTTGGATGCGGACGCGGCCGAGGGCGTGGCCACGCTGGGGCTCACCGTGCATGCGGTCGATGCCAACCAAGCGACCATGATTCGCACCTACGTGAACGCCACCCTCGCGCAAGTCTTAACCAACGCCCAAAAAACGGGGGAGGCGGTGAGTCTCTTTCCCAATACGCTCGCACGCGAAGCCACCGCCAGCACCCCCACCCTCACACTGCGGGCCCGCGCTTGGTTTAATGACGCCAATGACAGCAGTTGGTATTTGGTCCCGGGGCTTTTGGTGATCACGATGACCCTAGTGGGGAGTTTTCTCACGTCGCTTGTTGTCGCCCGCGAATGGGAACGTGGCACGATTGAGTCGCTTTTTTGTACGCCGGTAACCCCGTGGGAGCTCTTTTTAGGAAAACTCCTTCCCAATGCGCTCATTGCGATGATCGGTACCCTCTTGGCACTCATCGTCGCCTTGACGCTCTTTGATTTACCGGTCCGTGGTTCGATCGCCTGGCTCGCTACGACGATGACCGTCTTTCAATGCTTGGCCCTTATTTTTGGGCTCTTTCTCTCGGCACACTTTAAGCGACAGTTTTTGGCGATGCAGTTTTCGATCATCGGGAGTTTTCTCCCCTCGATCATGCTCTCGGGATTTCTCTTTGATTTACGCAGTGTGCCCGCGTGGATCTCGTGGGTGGGTCACGTGTTGCCGCCCACTTACGCGATGGCCTCACTCAAAATCTGCTTTCTCTCGGGGGGCAGCGAAACGGAACTCTGGCGTAATCTCGTGATTTTGCTCCTCTGGTGCGGCTTTTTCACCCTCCTCGCGGTGCGAAGCCTCAAGAAAACGCTCGACGGAGGCCTCCATGCTTAAGTCGCTACGCTTGAGTCTGACGCGCATCTGGGCGCTACTTACCAAAGAACTTATTACGCTCCTATTGGACCCCAGTACCCGCACGATTTTGATTGTCCCCGTGCTGGTGCAATCCGTGCTCTTTGGCTATGGGGCCACGTTTAACTTAGAACGTGTGCCTTGGACCTATTTTGATGCCTCGCACTCCACGCTCTCGACGACCCTCATTCGGGCCGTGAGCGAGAATGGCACGTTTCAATTGCAACACCCCTCGTTGAGTTTTCCCGAACTGCGCGACGCGGTCGATCGTGGGGACGTGCTCCTTGCGATTTATCTCGCGAGCGACTTTGAACGTACGGGCGAGGTGCTCGTCATCACGGATGCGCGTAACAGCACGACCGCGAACGTCGCCACGGGCTACGTGAGTCTCATTGTGAGCGACTTGAATGCACGAGCGGGCCACACGCCCCCCGTGCGCCTCATTGAACGCTTCCGCTTTAATGAGAATACGCTCACGCGCTGGAACATTATGCCGGGGCTCATTTTGACCTTATCACTACTGCAGGTGCTGTTACTCTCTAGCCTCACCGTCTCACGTGAGCGCGAAGAAGGCAGTTTTGACATGATGCTCATGACGCCCGCTTCGAGTTGGGAAATTTATCTGGGTAAAGGCCTTCCGGCGATCGCTGTCGCCCTCGTTCAAGCGTTGCTCATTTTTTCGGTTTGTCGCTACTGGTTTGAGATTCCCTTTGCAGGGTCGTTGGGGTTACTGATCGGGGTGATTCTGCTCTTTTCGACGTCGGCCGTCGGGATGGGGCTTGCGATCAGTGCGCTCGCCACGACCATTCAGCAGTCCTTGGTGCTCGCTTTCCTGATTGTGCTCCCGATGATTATTCTCTCGGGGTTAATGACCCCCGTGGGGGCCATGCCCGAGTGGCTTCAGACGCTCACGATTTTGAATCCATTACGCTACGCGATTGAAGCGATTAAACGGATTTATTTTGAAGGCGCAGGACTCACCGACATTCTCCCCTTGATGTGGCCCTTGGTGCTCCTCTGGGCGGTTTCGACCCCGCTCGCCTTGCGACTCTTCCGACAAAAGTTATCCTAAAGGGTGAGGCAAGAGGCGCCTCAAAGTCGAGCCTAGGCCTCACACGGAAGGGCGTTTTTAGCCACGTACCCCGAACGTTCAGGCGTTCGGGGGTTCGAGCGTTAGGACATTAAGACGTTGATGAGGTATCCCGGGGAGCGTCCGTCCCCGCTTTGCCCCGCGTAAATACCTCGGCCATGGGCTGAGCGAGTGCGTCGGCGTCCCGTAACGAGGTAAACCAGGTTTCCAGTACCCCTTCTTCGCGACCGTGCTTGGGTAAGGGATGCGCCACGAGTTCGTTTTCGCTATCAATCAGTAGCACGTCCACGGCTTTCGCGAGACTCGTGTGATGCGGATCCGCCACCAGGGTCCAGTCGGGATTTTTGTCGCTCGGACCGTTGGCGGACTCTAAGCAATACCCGACGTTGGCGAGCTGGGTCAAAATACTGCGCGCCATTTGCGGATAGGTGCCCACGCTTTCACACAAGAGCGCCAGAGGGACCACGGGGCGGTTCGCGAGTCGCTCTTCGGTGAGAACTTTAAGGAGCGCCACCCCAGTTAAAAACCGATTCCCCACGCGGTACGTGTCTTTGAAGCGCCCCGAGGTGAGTAAGGGCATCGTCGCCGTAACGGCGGCGCCCAAAAAGACCAGATACCAGCCAATATAAATCCACAAGAGTAAAACGGGGAACGCCACAAAGGCGCCATAGATGGACCCCATCGTTCCGGCGCTCACGTAGTGCTCAAAGCCCACCCGGACAAACAAATTGGCAACAACAACGAAGAGCGCCCCGACAAAGGCGTCTGTCCACTTCACAAAACTATTGGGGACAAAGCGGAACAAAAAGGCATAGGCACAGGTCTGGATAATGCTTTGCACGAACATTAACCCATAGGTTAAGAGGCTCGGTTCAATCCCCGCGGCGGCACTACTAATAAAGCGCGTGGAAATCGTGATCGAAAAGGCCATCGCCAAGGGCCCCAACGTTAAGAGGGCCCAATAGAGCAGCAGGCGCTGCACCCAAGGGCGCGGGCGCGTGATGGAGAAAATCCCGTTGATCGTCACAAAGAGCTTGTTGATCAACATGATGCTCGTGACCGCCAAACCGATCAAACCAAAGAGCCCTAAGCCCGAGGCATGCTGAGAGAAGCTACGCAAGTAACCCACGATCACCTCGCTATATTGCGAGGGAAGGAAACTATTAAAGAGCATGTCTTCTAAGGCCTGACGGGTATCGGCAAAGCTCGGGAACGCCGAGAAAATCGCGAGCGACACCGCTAAGAGCGGCACGATCGAGAGCATCGTCGTGAGCGTCATCGAGCTCGCGACTTCCGGCACATGCGTCTCCGACATCCGCGCCCCCATAAAGGCACTTACGCGCTGAAGCACTTTCCAGTTGATGTGTTGTTTGAGCGTTTGGAATTTCGTCATCATGCGTCTCATGGTCAAGCGCACCTTCGTGGGCTCGCTCGAACCCTTAGAAGGCGTCATCGGTTCATGATTCATGTCTATCTAATGGGTATTGTACTGAGTCACTTGGGACAGCGCTAGCGCGTGGAAAGAACGCGTGTTTACCTCGAGGCGCCTCATTCATCGCCCTAGGACTTACCCTAGTCGTCGCCCGTCGAAAAACACGTCTTTTAGCTACGTCTTTTGAAATCCGCAGGGCAAGACCCCATCGCACGGTTTTCCTTCACGAATCCTATTTGCCGACAAATAAAATGAAGTCCTCGACAAATGCGAAAAAATGCTGTATAGTAGATCCTATCAGCGGTGTTTCTCTAAGCTCCGTTGCACGGGTAGAACCCGGCACCATTGTCTGGTGTGAAGAGCGAACTGAAGCAACTCCGATTGCTCATGCTTGTCTCTTCAGAGGGGGAAAAGGCCGATATTTCGACGAATGTCGGCCTTTTTATTGTCCGCACGTTTCCCCCTTGATTCCCCCCCGCCCACTTTCCCCACTCCCCCCAACACCTCACTCACCCCCCATCCCCAGCCCCACGCTCATGACCCTTACGCGCCCGATTTTACCCACGTTTATTTGTCGACCAATACGGTCGCCTTCGTTGACGATTTTTCAACAACTAGGGTAATTCCCTATTGGCGCTCGCTCTAGCCCAAAGGTTCGTGAGTTTCTTCGGCAAAGTCGGCCACGCATCACTATAGTTAATTTCACGACGACGCCCACCGTGCTCACCCCCTCGAGCCTGGGCGATCGATCCCAGAACATCCTCCCCGAGCCCCACGGTTCGGGGACACCAGACAACCCTTAACGACTAGGTGAACACTATGCTGAAAAAATTAGGCTTTTGCGCTTTGATGGGTGCCTTGATGGCGACGTCCTCGTTTGTCAACGCTAAAGAGTTGCGTGTGGCCACGAACCCGACCTATGCCCCGTTTGAATTCGTCGAATCGTCCACCGGGAAGATCACCGGGTTTGAGGTCGAATTGATGGAAGCCATGGCCAAAGTGGCGGGCCACACGGTGAAGTGGGTCAATATGGACTTTGACGGCATTATTCCGGCCGTGTCGACCGGCATGGTCGATATGTCCGCCTCGGGTTTCTCGATCAACGAAAAACGTAAACAAAAAGTCGACTTCTTGGATCCGTTCTACGAATCGGGCTTGGCGATTTTGATCAACAAAGACAAAGCCAACGAAATTCACGGCATTGAAGACTTAAAAGGCAAGAAGATCGGCGTTCAGTTAGGCACGATCGGTCACGATAAGGCCAAAGAAATTCCGGACGCGAAAATCACCGCCTATAACCAGGTGGGCGAAGCGATGATGGACTTGGCCAATAACGGCGTCGATGCGGTCATTAACTCCAAGCCCAGCACGGCCTACATGATTGCCGTGAACGAAAAGTTGACGAAAAATACGGTCTTGTTGCCCGCGCTCTTAACGCACGGCTACACCGCCCAGATCGTTCCGAAGGGCAATACCGAATTGGCGAACCAGTTAAACGCCGCCTTGAAGGAAATCAAGAAAAACGGCACCTATACGACGATCTACAAGAAGTGGTTTAAGAGCGAACCGCCGGCCAATTTGTTGCAATAAGTTTCGGCCCCTGCGAAAGCGTGCGCGAGCCTCCTCACTCGTCGCGCTTTCTCTCCGAACAGTGAGCCCGCCTCAAACCCGGGCTCTCTGACACCCGCCAAGCCCAAACTTGGCGGGTGTTTTTGTGTGCGCTTATACCACGTTTGCGTCTGTATGACACGCACATTTTGTGTGTATTCGATTTTCGCGTTGTCTACACGCGTTTTCCCCTGCTGCCACAGGGCACAAGCGCCCTCTCCCTCAACCGACCGGTTCGTCTCCCTCAAGGACAGTCTGGGTAATAATCGCGGTGGTTTAGTGTAATACATAACGGATAATTGTGTATTATCCACGCTATCACTTACCACGTCATTTCGATCTAAGTCCTTAGGTGAGAAAGAAATTTGATGCCCTTGATCATATTTTTTCACCCTTTTTACATTTTCTTTATTCCCCTAATTTGTGTAAAATAAGTGTGGTTGATCTCCTCTCGTGGAGATTTTCCATTCCCCTTGATAACTTTGATAAGGAAGAAGACCATGGCAACTACCCCTGTGGCGTCCAAACGCCGTAAATCTTCTGAGTCTTCGGGCGAAACCGCCAACGTTGCCGCAGAAGAAAAGGTTTCTGCGAAGCCCGCGACCAAACCCACGATTCGTAAGCGTGGTCGTGCGACGACGTTCGAACCTGTGGAACCGACGATGGACGTGGAACACATCCGCGACCTCACGAAGGCCTATGTGGATGCCATTTTGCGTGGCGAAATGCAGTACCACTTGACGAGCGAACGCTCGCACTCCTTTGGTACGGTGCCCAATAACAAAAACGGCTACAACTCCAAGATGCTCACGACCGAAGTCGGTCGCATTTTGGTGCACATTCCGCGTGACCGTCAGGCCACCTACGTGCCGGTGTTGATTTCGAAGTACGCACGTACGTTCTTCGGTGTCGCTCCCCGTGTGGAAAGCCTCTATCACGCCAAGGACGACCGTCCCTTAGTGCGCACGATTTTGATGGCCATCTATAACCATCAAGTCGCCCCGGCGATGCTCAGTCAGGTGGTCACCGAAGTGATCCAGACGACGCTCGTGTTGCACGAACGTGAAGCCCGCTTAGCGCACGCCCAAAAACGCGCCTAATCGCTGCGGACTCGGATTGATTTTCCCGTAAAGGGCTCGACCGTGTGTCGGGCCCTTTTTTTCGCTGTGTCGCTGTGATCCCTCTCTCGGAGGCTTTTTCCTCCTTACTTCACCCACGCATTGTGATCCCCTCGGGTTATCCCTGAGGGGTTTTGGTTCTTTTCGGCACAGTCTCTACGCAACGATCTCATTAGGCTATGAAGAGTCTTTGACTCAATAAGGCGTCGAGGGATCGTTGGGTTAACGCATCCCGCCCGACGCCTACGTTAAAAGGAGACCCAAATGAAGACGTTTGCGAAAACCGCGTTGAGTTTAGCCATGGCGGCCACCCTCTTGCCCGCCTTTGCCGCGGATGTGAACTACGACACCGATATTGTCGTCATCGGTGCCGGGGCTGCCGGGACCGCTGCCTCGTGGGCGGCGGCCGAAAAAGGCTTAAACGTGATTACGCTCGAAAAACAGGCGATGTACGGTGGCACGGGGAAATTCTCCGAAGGGATTTTCGCCGTCGAAAGTTCGATGCAGCGCGAATGGAACTATGCGCTTACTAAGGACGAAGCCTTCCAGATGATCATGCGCTACGGTCACTGGCGTGGGAACGCCAAGATGGTCCGCGCCTTTGTGGATAAGAGTGGCGAAACGATCGACTGGATGAAAGCCAACGGGGTGCAATTTGAAAAACTTTTCTCGAACTACCCCAACGGGCTCTATACCTGGCACATCTACGAAGGCCGTGGCATGGGCTGGATTAAGAATTTCCAAGATAAATTCGCGGCCAAAGGCCAGAAACTCTTGTTAAACACCTGGGGCACCGAACTTTTGAAAGACAATGCGGGTCGTATCACGGGCGTGAAAGCCACGAATAAAGACGGCGACAACATCACGATTCACGCCAAAGCGACCGTGATTGCGACGGGGGGCTTCTTTGACAATCCCGAGATGCGTAAGCAGTATTTACGCTATGCCGATTCCGATGGGCTCGCTCAGAAAGGCAAGACGGGCGACGGGATCCGTATGGCCTGGTCCGTGGGCGGCGGTAAGGAAGGCACCGAAGTGCAAGCCTCCTATCGTCCGGGGCCGCGTGGCGTTCCGACCACAAACCAAGTCTCCGCCACGGCTAAGCAGCCCCACTTGTGGTTGACCCCGAAGGGCGAACGCTTTGCCGACGAAACGATCATGCTCGAATGGCCGTTTGCCGGAAACGCCTTGGAACGCATCGGTGGCCAGATGTGGGTCGTCTACGACCAGAAGACCTTGGACTATATGACCAAGACGCACGGGATCGATCTGGGCGTGGGCGTGATGGTTCCGGTGGGCACCAAGTTGACGAAGTTTAACGAAGAGTGGGACGCCGCCGTCAAAGCCGGTTGGGCCGTTAAGGCCAATACGCTCGAGGAGTTAGCGAAGGCCACCGGGATGGATGCGAAGACCCTCAAGGCGACGGTCGACGAATACAACGGCTTTTGCGCCGTGCGTCATGACGGTCAGTTTGCGAAGAACGAAAAGTACCTTCGTGAAGTGAAGACCGGGCCCTTCTATGCGATCAAGTCGGTCGCCAGCTCCTTAGGGACCTTGGGGGGCATTAAGGCCAACGAACACTTCCAGGTGGTGACGCAAACCGAAACCCCGATTCCGGGGCTCTACGCCGCGGGTAATGACGTCGGTGGGATGTACGGTGACTCTTACGACTTGTTGATGGCGGGCTCCACCGTGGGCTTTGCGGTCAATTCGGCCCGTATCGCGATCGATCATGCCGCGAACTACATCAAAACCGTGAAGTAAACACATTCCCTTTGGTGTGTTGTCCGTCGGTGGATGGCTTCAGTCATCCGCCGGCGGGGAACCCACCGCGGGATACCCCAAATGCCGAGCGCTCCTTTGTTGAGGAGCGCTCATTTTTTTTGGGAGATCGTCGCGCGATAGCACGCCCTATTCGTCGGTATCGGGTTCGACGTGGTATTCCACGGGGCGAATTTGTCCGCGGTCCAACTCTTCACGCCAGTCGTAGATGTTTTCAAAGAGTTCGCCCGCCAATTCCCAATCGATGCCCTCTTTGCGAGCGAGCCCGGCCTCACGCCAGGAGTTCAATTGCCGGGACACATTGGAGCGGGTTAAGTTCACAATCATCCCAATCGTCTGAGCCGTCAAGCGGTAGGGGAGCCGGTACCAGAGACCTGGTTTCACCACCTCGTGCGGTTCTCCTTTTAAGTCGGCCGCAATCAAGAGTTGAAACAGGACCCGTAGGCGTAATTCGGGCGGTAGCGTAAAGTTCGCAATCATTCCTTCGACCGTACTCTCGTGTTTCATCACGGTGAGTTGGTAGTGCATGCGCAAAATCTCGGGGTCTTTATAGACCACCTCATCGAAAAACGACGCGGGCACGGCCCAGGCCTTGACGGGCGTTAACGCCCGAGTTTCGATATTGCACGGGCGCCCCACGGACACCGAAATATCGGCCACGGTGCGCCCGGGGAGCAAGGTGGACATAATGCGGGGGTGTCCAAAGACTTGTCCCGCCACAAAGTAGCCGCACACTCCCTCTTCAATCATATAAAAGTGGTGCAATTCACCGGGCATTTTGAGAATGTCGCCACTCTCGACCTCAAAGAGGGTGCCACGCTGGCGAATGGCCGCTTGAAGCGGCGCGGGCGCAGGGGGTTCAATATAGGGGTACGTTGAAAAAACCTGTCGCATAGCGTCTTTGGATGAGTATTTCTCTTGGGCCGAGTAGGAATGGGTCTGTAGCACGGCTGCGAGAACGGTCTATCGGGTCAAAAGGTGCAAGGAGAAGAACGGCAGGACGAAATATCCAACCAGTCTTAGGCATTTTAGGCGCTTTTCCTGTTGAATGCACGCACTATTTGACCACACCACGCGTTGGGTCCGAGATCATCCGTTTGGCGACGCGCTCGCGCGCCCTTACCACGTGGGTTTCATCCCGTCGGGCGCATCCTTCCAATCGTAGATACCGTCAAAGAGCGCCACATTAAATTCACGGTCGTGCCCTTCACGGCGCAGTAACCCGTCTTTGACCCACTTACTCATCAGGTTCGAGACGCGGGGGCGCGTCAATTCAATCACTTGTCCTAAAACTTCGTCGGTTAACCGAAACGGCAAGCGACGCCACGCTTCCCCTGGGGCAAAGGGGCCGGCTTCAAGCAACAACACCTTAAGGAGCACCTTGAGGCGATCCTCAGGCGAACGTTTAAAGTTAGAGAGTAACCGTTTATTCAAATCTATCCAAACTTGGACAAAGCCCTCGTTTGAACAGCTGAAC